>NZ_JBHYWP010000100.1:11665-31462 GCF_042751845.1 Streptomyces sp. NPDC059398
CCCAGGTCAGCAGGGTGCGGGCCACGGCCGTACGGACGGCAGGGAGCGGGGAGTCCGGCTCAGCTCGGGCTGTCCTCGCCGCCGAGGTGGTGCACCCGGACCATGTTGGTGGTGCCGGGGACGCCGGGGGGCGAGCCCGCGGTGATGATCATGCGGTCGCCGTCGCTGTAGCGCTTGAGCTTCAGCAGCTCGGCGTCGACCAGGTCGACCATCGCGTCCGTGTTGTCCACGTGCGGGACCACGTACGACTCGACGCCCCAGCTCAGCGCGAGCTGGCTGCGGGTCGCCTCGTCCGTGGTGAAGGCCAGGATCGGCTGGCAGGTGCGGTAGCGGGAGAGGCGGCGGGCCGTGTCGCCGGACTGGGTGAAGGCCACCAGCGCCTTCGCGTCCAGGAAGTCCGCGATCTCACAGGCCGCGCGGGCCACCGAACCGCCCTGGGTACGCGGCTTCTTGCCGGGCACCAGCGGCTGGAGGCCCTTGGAGAGCAGCTCCTCCTCGGCGGCGACCACGATCTTCGACATCGTCTTGACGGTCTCGACCGGGTACGCGCCCACGCTCGACTCGGCGGAGAGCATGACCGCGTCGGCGCCGTCCAGGATGGCGTTGGCGACATCGGACGCCTCGGCACGCGTCGGGCGCGAGTTGGTGATCATCGACTCCATCATCTGGGTCGCGACGATCACCGGCTTGGCGTTGCGGCGGCAGAGCTCGATGAGGCGCTTCTGCACCATCGGGACCTTTTCGAGCGGGTACTCGACGGCCAGGTCACCACGGGCCACCATGACACCGTCGAAGGCCGCGACGACGCCCTCCATGTGGGCGACGGCCTGCGGCTTCTCGACCTTGGCGATGACGGGGACCCGGCGGCCCTCCTCGTCCATGATCTTGTGTACGTCGATGACGTCGCCGGCGTCGCGCACGAAGGAGAGCGCGACCAGGTCGCAGCCCATCCGCAGCGCGAACCGCAGATCGTCGATGTCCTTCTCGGACAGGGCCGGCACGTTCACCGCGGCGCCGGGCAGGTTGATGCCCTTGTGGTCCGAGATGACACCGCCCTCGATGACGATGGTCCTGACCTCGGAGCCCTCGACCTCGACGACCTTGAGCTCGACGTTCCCGTCGTTGATCAGGATCGGGTCGCCCTTGGCGACATCGCTGGGCAGCCCCTTGTAAGTGGTGCCGCAGATGGTCTTGTCACCCGGGACGTCCTCGGCGGTGATGGTGAACTCGTCACCGCGCACCAGCTCGACGGGGCCCTCGGCGAAGGTCTCCAGGCGGATCTTGGGGCCCTGGAGGTCGGCGAGCACGCCCACGGCGCGGCCGGTGTCCTGGGAAGCCTTGCGGACGCGGTGGTACCGCTCCTCGTGCTCCGCGTGGGACCCGTGGCTCATATTCAGACGGGCCACATTCATACCGGCCTCGATGAGCGTTTTCAGCTGCTCATAGGAGTCGACGGCTGGGCCCAGTGTGCAGACGATTTTGGAACGGCGCATGAGGCGGATCCTATCGGTTTGTTTCGCAACGGAATATTCCGTCTGGCGGAAAGTACAAATGGGCGGTACGGCGCTCAGGTGTCATTCATTGACCAAGGCGTATACCTGCTGCGCGATTTCACGTTCTTCATCCGTCGGAACCACGGCCACGGCCACCCGGGACCCCTCCGGAGAAATCAGCCGGGCCTTGTCGGAACGTACGGCATTGCGCTCGCCGTCGACCGCGAGACCCAGCCCCTCCAGGCCCGCGACGGCCGCCGCGCGCACCGGAGCCGAGTTCTCGCCGACCCCCGCCGTGAACGTCACCGCGTCCACCCGGCCGAGTACCGCGGTATAGGCCCCGATGTACTTCTTCAGCCGCTGTATGTAGATATCGAAGGCCAGCTGCGCCCGCTGATCGCCCTCGCCGGTCCTGCGGATGATTTCCCGCATGTCATTGTCCCCGCAGAGCCCGACCAGACCGCTCTTCTTGTTGAGCAGTACGTCGATCTCGTCGACGGACATTCCGGCCACCCGGGTCAGGTGGAAGATCACGGCGGGATCGATGTCACCGGAGCGCGTCCCCATCACCAGGCCCTCCAGCGGCGTCAGCCCCATCGAGGTGTCCACACAGACCCCGCCCGCCACCGCGGACGCCGATGCCCCGTTGCCGAGGTGCAGCACGATGACGTTGACCTCTTCGGGGGTCCGGCCGAGGAGCGTGGCGGTCCTGCGCGAGACATACGCGTGCGAGGTGCCGTGGAAGCCGTACCTGCGGATGCGGTGCGCGTCGGCGGTCTCCACGTCGATGGCGTACCGGGCCGCGTACTCCGGCATCGTCGTGTGGAACGCGGTGTCGAAGACGGCCACTTGGGGCAGGTCGGGGCGGAGCTCGCGGGCGGTGCGGATGCCGGTGATGTTGGCGGGGTTGTGCAGCGGGGCGACCGGCACCAGACGTTCGATCTCCTGGAGCACCGAGTCGTCCACGACGGTCGGAGCCGTGAACCGCAGCCCGCCGTGCACCACCCGGTGGCCGATGGCCGCCAGCTCCGGCGAGTCCAGGCCGAGACCGTCGGCGTCCAGCTCGGCGGCGACGGCCTTCAGTGCGGCGGAGTGGTCGGCGATGTGCCCGCTCTGCTCACGGGTGGAGCCGCCGTCCGCGAGCAGGGTGTGCACACAGCGCGACGACGCCTCGCCGATCCGCTCGACCAGGCCCGTCGCCAGCTTGCTGCCGTACGCCATGTCGAGCAGCTGGTACTTCAGCGACGAGGAGCCGGAGTTGAGTACGAGAACACGGGTGGCGGTCATACGGATTCCTCCTGGGCGCGGCTCCGGTCCACGCCCTGGGCCTGGATCGCGGTGATCGCGACGGTGTTGACGATGTCCTCGACGAGCGCGCCCCGCGACAGGTCGTTGACCGGCTTGCGCAGCCCTTGGAGCACCGGTCCCACGGCCACGGCGCCGGCCGAGCGCTGCACGGCCTTATAGGTGTTGTTGCCGGTATTGAGATCGGGAAAGACCAGCACGCTGGCCCGGCCCGCGACCGCGGAGCCGGGCAGTTTGGTGGCCGCCACCGACGGGTCGACCGCCGCGTCGTACTGGATGGGCCCCTCGATCAGCAGATCGGGCCTGGCCGCCCGGACCAGCTCGGTGGCCCGCCGCACCTTGTCGACGTCCGCGCCCGAACCCGATGTGCCGGTCGAGTACGAGAGCATCGCGATACGCGGCTCCACCCCGAACTGGGCGGCGGTCGCGGCGGCCTGGACCGCGATGTCCGCGAGCTGCCGGTCGTCCGGGTCCGGGTTGACCGCGCAGTCGCCGTACACGAGCACCCGGTCGGCGAGGCACATGAAGAACACCGAGGAGACGATGGACGCGTCCGGCTTGGTCTTGATGATCTCGAAGGCCGGCCGGATGGTCGCCGCCGTCGAGTGCACCGCGCCCGAGACCATGCCGTCGGCCAGGCCCTCCTGGACCATCAGCGTGCCGAAGTACGACGGGTCCGCGACCACGTCGTAGGCCAGCTCCACGGTGACCCCCTTGTGCGCGCGGAGCTTCGCGTACACCTCGGCGAACCGTTGGCGCAGCGCGGAGGCGACCGGGTCGGTGACATCGGCCCGCGACAGGTCGATGCCCAGGTCGGCCGCCTTCCTGCGGACGGTCTCCGGATCGCCGAGCAGCGTCAGCTCGCAGACCCCGCGGCGCAGCAGGATGTCGGCGGCGCGCAGCACCCGCTCCTCGGTGCCCTCGGGCAGCACCACCCGGCGGCGGTCGGCCCGCGCGGTCTCCAGCAGCTCGTGCTCGAACATCATCGGGGTGACCCGGCCGCTGCGGGCCACCGAGAGCCGGCCGAGGAGTTCAGCCGCGTCCACATGGCGCTCGAACAGGCCGAGCGCGGTCTCCGCCTTGCGCGGGGTCGCCGCGTCCATCCGGCCCTCCAGGGCGAACAGCTCACCCGCGGTGGGGAACGACCCGCCCGCCACCGCGACCACCGGGGTGCCCGGGGCCAGCCGGCCGGCCAGTCTGAGGATCTCCTCGCCCGGACGCTCGTCCAGAGTCAGCAGCACCCCGGCGATCGGCGGGGTGCCCGCGCTGTGCGCGGCGAGCGAGCCGACCACCAGGTCCGAACGGTCCCCGGGGGTGACGACCAGACAGCCGGGCGTCAGCGCGTTCAGGAAGTTCGGCAGCATGGCCCCGCCGAACACGAAGTCCAGCGCGTCCCTGGCCAGCCCCGCCTCGTCGCCGAGCAGCACCGTGCCGCCCAGCGCATGGCTGATCTGGGCGACCGTCGGCGCGGCGAGCGCCGGCTCGTCGGGCAGCACCGAGCACGGCACCGGAAGCTGCGCCGCGAGCTGTCCGGCCAGCTCGGCGCGGTCGCCGGGGGCCACCCGGTTCACCGCCATGGTGATGACGTCGCAGCCCAGCGCCTCGTACGCGCGGTAGGCGTTACGGGTCTCGGAGCGCACGGACTCGGGCGTCTGGCCCTTGCCGCCGACGACCGTGATCACCGAGGCGCCGAACTCGTTCGCCAGCCGGGCGTTGAGCGCCAGCTCGTCAGGGAGCTGGGTGGCGGCGAAGTCGGTGCCGAGTACCAGCACCACCTCGTACCCGCGCGCCACCTCGTGGAAGCGGCCCACCAGCTGCGAGACCAGCTCGTCGGTGCCCTGTTCGGCCTGGAGGGCGGATGCCTCGTGGTAGTCCATGCCGTACACCGACGCCGGGTCCTGGCTCAGCCGGTAGCGGGACCGCAGCAGCTCGAACATCCGGTCGGGCCCGTCGTGCACCAGCGGCCGGAAGATCCCGACCCGGTCCACCTGGCGGGTGAGGAGCTCCATGACCCCCAGCTCGACGACCTGGCGGCCGTCGCCGCGATCGATCCCGGTCACGTACACGCTGCGCGTCACGCGTGCTCTCCGTCCTCTGCCTCGTCGTCCCTGCGTACCCGTTGTCCCTGCGTACTGCTGCGGCGGACCGGTCCGGGGCCCGTCACGTTTCTGCGGGCCGATACCGGGCCCGTCACACTGCGGTGGGCCGGTCCGGACCCGTCACGCTGCGGCGGGCCGTCCCGGTCCTGCCCCGGCCTGCGGGGCCGGGCCCCTGGGGGCGCCCGTGACGGCCCGGCGCGCCCTCTTGACAGTACCCTCGGGGCTGGCTAAGCCGCCTGTCCACGGCTGTGTACGGGACGGAAGGGCCGTCACGGGAGACCCCCGGCGAGCGGTCGTGGAACAATCGGCACGGTTCGCAGGCCCCACCAGGAGCATCCGCAGGCCCCACTAGGAGCAGGAGAATCAGCACGATGCGCATCGGAGTCCTCACCGCGGGCGGCGACTGCCCCGGCCTCAATGCCGTCATCCGCTCGGTCGTGCACCGTGCCGTGGCCGGGCACAACGACGAAGTGATCGGCTTCGAGGACGGCTTCAAGGGCCTGCTCGACGGCCACTACCGCCCCCTCGACCTCAACGCCGTCAGCGGCATCCTGGCCCGTGGCGGCACCATCCTCGGCTCCGCCCGCCTGGAGCGCGACCGGCTGCGCGAGGCCGCCGAGAACTGCGCCGAGCTGACCGAGCGGTACGGCATCGACGCGCTCATCCCGATCGGCGGCGAGGGCACCCTCACGGCGGCCCGGATGCTCTCCGACGCCGGGATGCCGGTGGTGGGCGTCCCCAAGACCATCGACAACGACATCTCGGGCACCGACCGCACCTTCGGCTTCGACACGGCCGTCGGGGTCGCCACCGAGGCGATCGACCGGCTGAAGACCACCGCCGAGTCGCACCAGCGCGTGATGGTCGTCGAGGTCATGGGCCGGCACGCGGGCTGGATCGCCCTGGAGTCCGGTATGGCGGGCGGCGCCCACGGCATCTGCCTGCCCGAGCGTCGCTTCGAGGTCGACGACCTGGTCAAGATGGTCGAGGAGCGTTTCGCCCGCAGGAAGCGGTTCGCCGTGATCTGCGTCGCCGAGGGCGCCCACCCCGCCGAGGGCTCCATGCCGTACGAGAAGGGCGTCATCGACCAGTTCGGCCACGAGCGCTTCGCCGGCATCGGTACCCGTCTCGCCGTCGAGCTGGAGACCCGGCTCGGCAAGGAGGCCAGGCCCGTCATCCTCGGGCACGTCCAGCGCGGCGGCACCCCCACCGCGTACGACAGGGTCCTGGCGACGCGCTTCGGCTGGCACGCGGTGGAAGCGGTGCACCGCGGTGACTTCGGCAATATGACGGCGCTGCGCGGCACGGACATCGGCATGGTGCCGCTGGCGGACGCGGTGACCCATCTGAAGACGGTCGACGAGAGCCGGATGTACGAGGCGGAGTCGGTCTTCTAGGCCGGGCCCGTCTCGTACTGGCCCCTCTCGTCCCGGCCCGTCTCGTACAGGCCCCTGGAGCCACGCAGCATGCGGTGCCTGCAATCCGGTGCCTGCACTCCGGGCCTGCACCCCGCCCGGGGTCCGCACCCACATCCTTCGCACCGGGCGGGGCCGTCTCAGCCCCCGGCGAGCTCCCAGAACCGCACCACGATCGAGTCCAGGAACGCCCGCCCCGCGTCGCCCGCGCCGGCCTCCTCGGTCGACCCCCAGTTGAGCGTCGTCACCATCAGCGCCTGGTAGTCGGAGTGCAGCCGCTCAAGAACTCGCTCAAGATCGGGGCGGGACAGCGGTACGAGCTTGGCCGTGGCCCGTACGTGGGCCTGCCAGCGGGTCGTCGCCGCGCTGGTCAGAATCCCGGCCAGCTCCCCGTCACGCCCCGTCGCCGTGAGGAAGGCCGCCGGGCTCAGCGAGAGGGCCTCCGCCAGCGCCGCCGACTGACGCTCGTTGCCCCGCCACCGGCCGGACTCCTCGGCCTTGCGATAGCTCGCGGGGTCCATACCGACCCGCCGGGCCAGGTCGTCCGGCGCTATGCCCCGGGCCAGCCGGTGCTCGCGCAGGCTGACGGCCTCGACCAGCAGGTCACCCGGAGAGCACCACAACACCCCGGCGAGCGCCGTCAGTTCACGTGCGGACGGCGCCTGGAGCCCGCGCTCCCAGGCGGCGACCACATCCGGGGTGACGAGAAGCCCGTACTGGGCCCGCAGCCCATAGGCGACGTGGCCGGGCGCCATGCCCAGCGCCTCACGGAGGCGGCGTGCGGCGGGGGCGTCGAAGGGCGGGGTCTGGTGCACGGGCACACGGTAAGGGCAAGGGTGGTCCCGCGAATACGGTTTGTTCACACAGTCTCGGTATGTGGAGAAACGTACGGGGACGACGATGATTCTGGCCCTACGGTTCGGCTATGCCGTCGCCCCCACTGTCCCGTAGGGGGCCACAGCCTCACGGACCCGGTCGGCGGGACAGCCCGGGGGTCAACCTCAACCCCGCATGCGCGGGGACCACCTTCACGATGTTGCTGACCAGCCAGTTCACCGCGGGGCCAACCCCGCATGCGCGGGGACCACAAGTACGGCATGGTCACGCGCCGCCGCGGTACGGGGCCAACCCCGCATGCGCGGGGACCACAGGCCCCGACCTGCAGTTTCATGCAGGCAGGTACCCGTTTTTACTTACTTCTGGAGATTCCGACATAGCGACCCTTCTTCGCTTCTCGGGAATCCAGCGAAGCTCCTCCCGGCCCGCTACCTGCATCCCAGCCCCCTTCTCGCCTCTTCCTGAAGTGGTGTCGATGCCAGCCGCCTGCCTCTCGTCCCCCGGACATCACCAGCCCATCACGCTCAGCCGACCCCATAGATCCCGCGCCCCGTGAAGACCAACCCCGCAACAGGTCTTCGCGCGGGCTTGAACCCACGCGATCCCGGTGCGGAAGTCTTCGGTTCAGGGCCGGGAGAGGGTGTGAGGCATGAAGGCGTGAGAAGTAGCGTACTCAGTCGTCTTCCGCCCCGCGGTGTCGGACAGCGACTGTGCGCGAAAGTCTGGTATCCGTCTTCGGATCGGGTCAACATCCTTCCCCGGCGGGGAGGTTGGCGACCGGCCTATCCGCCCCCGAAGAGCCCCCGCCCCTACGGCCGGCTCACCCACCGGTACTGCAGCTCCGGCCGTCCGATCTGACCGTACTGGGGGCGGCGTACCGCCCGGCCCGTCGTGACCAGGTGTTCCAGGTAGCGGCGTGCGGTGATGCGGGAGATGCCGACCGCGTCGGCCGTCGTGGTGGCCGTCGTTCCCTCCGGTGCCGCTCGCAGGGTGCGGGTCACCGCCTCCAGGGTCGGGGCGCTCAACCCCTTGGGGAGTGCGGCCGGTTCGGCGGTGCGCAGGGTGGCGAGGGCGCGGTCCACCTCCTCCTGGCCGCTCGCCTCGCCCGCCGCGGCGCCCCGGAAGTCCGCGTACCGGACCAGGCGGTCGCGGAGGGTGGCGAAGGTGAACGGCTTCAGTACGTACTGCACCACCCCGAGCGAGACCCCCTCCCGTACGACGGCCAGATCGCGGGCCGATGTCACGGCGATGACGTCGGCGGTGTGGCCCCCGGCGCGCAGCGAACGGACCAGTTGGAGGCCGTGGCCGTCCGGCAGATGAAGATCGAGCAGTAGCAGCTCGACCGGGGCGCGGTCCAGGATCCGTACCGCCTCCGCCCTGGAGTGGGCCTTTCCGGTCACCGAGAAGCCGGGCACCCGGCCCACGTACAGCTCGTGCGCGTCCGCCGCGACCGGGTCGTCCTCGACCACCAGCACCCTGATCACGCCGGGGTCACCTCCTGTCGGACCGGCAGCCGTACGACGAACTCCGGGCCCGCCGCCGTGACCGTACCCCCACCGCGGCCGACGGTCTGCCGCACCAGGGCCAGGCCCAGGCCGCGGCCGGTGCTCTTCGTCGACCAGCCGAGCCGGAAGACGTCGTCGCCCGGGGCGACGCCGGGGCCGGTGTCGCGTACCCGGATCAGCAGCTCGCCACCGGCCGCGCGCACGGTCACGGTGACCCGGGCGCCGTCGCTGCCCTGCGCGGCGTCGACCGCGTTGTCGATGAGGTTGCCGAGGATCGTGACCAGGTCGCGGGCGGGCAGCAGCCCCTCCTCCAGGACGCTGTCGTCGGCCAGGACCAGTTCCACCCCGCGCTCGTTGGCCTGCGCCGCCTTGCCGAGCAGCAGCGCCGCGAGCACCGGTTCGTCGACGGCGCCCACCACCCGGTCGGTGAGGGTCTGCGCCAGTTCCAGCTCGCCGGTCGCGAACTCCACGGCCTCCGCGGCCCGCCCCAGCTCGATCAGTGAGACGACCGTGTGCAGCCGGTTGGCGGCCTCGTGGGCCTGCGCGCGCAGCGCCTGGCTGAAGCCGCGCTCCGAGTCCAGCTCGCCCGAGAGCGCCTGGAGTTCGGTGCGGTCGCGCAGGGTGACGACCGTCCCGCGGTGTTCGCCCGACGACACCGGGCGGCTGTTGACGACCACGACCCGGTCGGCGGTCAGATGCACCTCGTCCACCCGGGGCCCGTCGGCGAGCAGCAGCCCGGTGAGCGGGGCCGGCAGCCCGAGGTCGGCGGCGCCACGCCCCACCACGTCGTCGCCGAGCCCCAGCAGCTCACGGCCGCCGTCGTTGATGAGCGCGATACGGCGGCCGCTGTCCAGCATCAGCAGCCCCTCCCGTACGGCGTGCAGGGTGGCCTGGTGGTAGTCGTGCATCCGGCTCAGCTCGGCCGGGTTCATCCCGTGCGTGTGCCGGCGCAGCCGTGCGTTGATGACGTACGTGCCGATGCCGCCCAGCGCGAGGGCGACCCCCGCGAACCAGAGCAGGACACTCACCTGCGCCTGGAGCTGCGCGTCGATCCGGTCCACGGTGATGCCCGCGCTGACCAGACCGGTGACCTCGGAGTGGGCGCCGCCACCGGCCCTGACCGGGGTGACGACCCGGGCGGACGGGCCGAGCGTGCCGGTGTACGTCTCGGCGTACGTCCTGCCGTGCAGCGCCTCAGCGGTGTGGCCCAGGTAGTGCTCACCGATCCTGGCCGGGTCGGGATGCGTCCAGCGGATGCCGTGGACGTTCATGATCGTCACGAAGGCCACCCCGGTGGAGCGGCGCACCTGCTCGGCGTACGGCTGGAGCACCGCAGACGGGTCGTCGGAGACGGTCGCCCGGCGCACGGAGGGGGAGAGCGCCACGGCGGTGGCGGCGGCGGTGGCCTGACGCCGGGCGGCGGCCTGCGCCTGCCGCTGGTCCGACACATAGCTGAACACCGCGCATCCGGCCACGATCACCGCGACCAGCACGACCTGCATCGCGAAGAGCTGGCCGGCCAGGCTGCGGGGCCGCGGGGCGCGTATGTGCATGGCCGACAGTCTGCCCGCTGCGAATTGTGTGAACGAAATGCACGCAAGGGTGACCGCGGTCACAGGCTGATGGAGAGTCTCGGAGATCCACCGGATGGTCAGGGAAGTGGATCGAAGGCGGTCCGGACGTGGATCGGACGTGGTCCGGACGTGGGTCGGACGTGGTCCGGGCGTGGTCCGGACGTGTACGAGGAGGCCGGCGTGTCCGCAAAGAAGCGGGACCGTACGCATTATCTGTATCTCGCGGTGATCGCCGCGGTGGTGCTCGGCATCGTGGTCGGCTTCGCCGCCCCCGGAGTCGCCGTCGAACTCAAGCCCCTGGGCACCGGGTTCGTCAATCTCATCAAGATGATGATCTCGCCGATCATCTTCTGCACGATCGTGCTGGGGGTCGGCTCGGTCCGCAAGGCGGCCAAGGTCGGTGCGGTCGGCGGGCTCGCGCTGGGCTACTTCCTGGTGATGTCGACGGTGGCGCTGGCCATCGGCCTCGTCGTCGGGAACGTCCTTGAGCCCGGCTCCGGGCTGCATCTCACCGAGGCGGTACGGCACGCGGGGGCCGCACAGGCCAGTGGCGCGGGCGACTCCACCACGGACTTCCTGCTCGGGATCATCCCGACGACCATGGTCTCCGCCTTCACCGAGGGCCAGGTCCTGCAGACGCTGCTGATCGCGCTGCTCACCGGGTTCGCGCTCCAGGCGATCGGCCCGGCGGGCCGGCCGGTGCTGCGCGGTATCGAGCACATCCAGCGGCTGGTGTTCCGCATCCTCGCCATGATCATGTGGGCGGCCCCGGTGGGTGCGTTCGGTGCAATGGCCGCCGTCGTCGGCGAGACTGGTGTGGACGCGCTGAAGTCGCTGGCCGTCATCATGATCGGCTTCTATCTGACCTGTGCGCTCTTCGTCTTCGTCGTGCTCGGTGCGCTGCTGCGGCTGATCGCGGGCATGAACATCTTCCTGCTGCTGAAGTACCTGGGCCGCGAGTTCCTGCTGATCCTCTCGACGTCCTCGTCCGAGTCGGCGCTGGCACGGCTGATCGCGAAGATGGAGCACCTGGGCGTGAGCAGGCCGGTCGCCGGGATCACGGTCCCGACCGGTTACTCCTTCAACCTCGACGGCACCGCCATCTATCTGACGATGTCGGCGCTCTTCGTCGCCAACGCTATGGACAAGCCGCTGAGCGGCGGCGAGCAGATCTCACTCCTGCTGTTCATGATCGTCGCGTCCAAGGGCGCCGCCGGTGTCACCGGAGCGGGCCTCGCCACGCTCGCCGGTGGCCTCCAGTCGCACCGCCCCGATCTGGTCGACGGCGTCGGCCTGATCGTGGGTATCGACCGCTTCATGAGTGAGGCGCGGGCGATGACCAACTTCGCCGGGAACGCCGTGGCGACGGTCCTGGTGGGCACCTGGACGAAGGAGATCGACAAGGCGCGGGCGGCGGAGGTGCTCTCCGGGCGGCTGCCGTTCGACGAGGCGACGCTGATGGACGACCGGCCGGAGGGTGCGGGCAGCGGCGCCGATGACGGTGCCGATGGCGATGCAGGCGCCGACGGTGGCCGGGACGGCGGCGGCGAGGGATCCGCGGAGCCGCAGGAGGTGCCCGTGCCGGTGTCCCGGGGCGGCACGGGGACGGCGGAGAGCGGCAAGGAGACGGCGCCCAGGTCCTGACAGCCACCTGACACCCACCGGACGGGCGGGAAAATCCCGGCCGCGGCGCCACCGCCGCCGGGCAGCCCGCCCCGTGGTCGTCGACGACACCGACCGCCTCCAGATACGCGTAGACGATGGTGGTGCCGACGAAGGTGAAACCGCGCCGCTTGAGGTCCTTGCTGATCCGGTCGGACAGCTCGGTGCTGGTGGGCAGCGGGTCCCCGGGCCCCGGCCGGCTGACGACCGGCTGCCCGCCGGTCCACTGCCAGAGATACGTGTCGAACGAGCCGAACTCCTTCTGTACGGCGAGGAAGGCGCGGGCGTTCTTCACCAGTGAGGCGACCTTCAGCCGGTTCCGTACGATGCCCGGATCGCCGAGCAGCTCCGCCAGCCGGTCCTCGTCGTACTCGGCGATCCGCACCGGGTCGAACCCGTCAAGGAGTCTTCGGTAGTTGTCCCGTTTGTTGAGCACGGTCGACCAGGAGAGCCCGGCCTGGGCGCCCTCAAGTACGAGGAACTCGAAGAGATAGCGGTCGTCGTGCGAAGGGCGGCCCCACTCCTCGTCGTGGTAGGCGGCCATCAGCTCGGAGCCGTCCGCCCAGGCGCAGCGGTGCTCGGTGTGCTTCATGGGGATTCCCTGGGGTGCGCGGTCGGGACACGGGTGGGTCGGGTAAGGGTCCGGCGGGATATGGGTGGGGCCGGACAAGGGTCCGGGGTACGGGTGGGGCCGGGTCGGGGGTGGGTCACGTCGGGTCGCGGAGTGCGGAGCAGGCGGTCGGTTCACATGCTGCCACCGGCCACTGACAACGGCCCCGATTCCGACCCCGTACCGCCCTCCGCACCCCCACTGAACCGGTACGACGCGCCGCCCACAGCCGCACCGCCCGGCGCGCGTGCCGATAGTGACGCGTAGTGCCCACTGCGCGTGCCGATATGACGCGCAGTGCCCACACTGGAAGGGACGGACAGGCCGGGCCAGAAGGCCGACGCCCCGGCCTCACCGTCCCGGCACCACTGCTCCGGCCCCGCTCCATACGCTCCACCTCGCGGAAGGCAAGGAAGGTCCCATGACATCCACGCCCACGTCCCCCCGCGCCATGCAGGTCGCCGAGCCCGGCGGCCCCTTCACGCTTGTACGCACCGAACTTCCGGAACCCGGACCTGGCCACGTCAGGATCGCGGTGGAGGCGTGCGGAATCTGCCACTCCGACGCGATGATCACCGGCGGGATGCTGCCGGGAGTGACGTTCCCGGTGACCACCGGCCATGAGATCGCGGGCCGTATCGACGCGCTGGGCGCGGGCGTGGAGGGCTGGGAGGCCGGGGCCCGGGTCGCCGTCGGCTGGTACGGCGGCAGCTGCGGATACTGCGAGGCGTGCCGGGGCGGCGACGCCGTCAACTGCCCGCGGCTGGAGATCCCCGGGGCGGCCTACCCCGGCGGGTACGCCGACACGGTCGTCGTGCCCGCGGTCGCGCTGGCCCGAGTCCCCGACGAACTGACCTCGGTCGAGGCCGCGCCGCTGGCCTGCGCGGGCGTCACGGTCTTCAACGCGCTGCGGCGCAGCGCGACCCGCCCGGGTGACCTGGTCGCGATCCTGGGGATCGGCGGACTGGGCCATCTCGGTGTGCAGTTCGCGGCGAAGATGGGCTTCCGTGCGGTGGCCATCGCCCGCGGCGCGGAGAAGGCGAAGCTCGCACACGGCCTCGGGGCCAGGCACTACATCGACAGCACGGCCGAGGACGTATCGGAGGCCCTGCAGAACCTGGGCGGCGCGAAGGTCGTCCTCGCCACGGTCACCCACGGCCCGGCCATGACGGAGACCTTCGACGGTCTGGGGCGGCGCGGTGAACTCATCGTGGTCGGAGCCACCCCCGACGAAATGACCTTCACCGGCATGCAGTTCATCACCGACACGAAGAAGGTCTACGGCCACGCATCGGGCACCGCCGTGGACACCGAGGACACTCTGCGCTTCGCCGCACAGACCGGCGTCCGCTCCTGGACCGAGGAAGCGCCGCTGGAGGAGGCGGACGAGGCGTTCGCCCGCATGCTGTCGGGCACGGCACGCTTCCGGATGGTCCTCACGACCGGCCGCTGACGCCGGCTCGGCTCCCGTCCCCCCGCTCCAGCGCGGCCCCCACCACCTCGGCCGCCCGGGACGCCGGTACCCCCGCCGTCATCAGCAGGGTGCTGGCCGCCGCCGCGCCGCCCTCCGCGGCCGGGAGGGCCCCCTCGTTGACGGCCTCCATCAGGCCGAACAGGGCCTGCTCGTGGACGTACGCCAGGGCCGCCGCGGTCAGGGGTGAGGTGAACGCGCCCTCGTCCAGGCCGTGTTGGATCAGCGCCGTGCAGGTCTCGCGCACCGGGGTGAGGCGCTGTTTGATGCCCGCCATCGTGACGCTGCGCTGGGCCAGTGCGACCAGTAGGCGGTAACGGTCGGCGATCTCCCAGACGGCGAGGGTCGCGCTGGCCAGTGCCTCGGCCGGGTCGCCGATACCCGCGCGGCCGGTGGCGTGAGCCTCGATCACGGCGGCTGTCGCGTTGTCGACGAGCGCGGCGATCAGGGCCTCGCGGCTGGGGAAGTGGCCGTAGACCGTGCGGCGTACGACACCGGCCGCGCGGGCGATCTGGTCCATCGAGGCGTCCGGGTCGCGCAGCAGCTCGGTGAGGGCCACGTCCAGGATGCGGCGGCGGTTGGCGTCTGCTCGTCCGGAGGTCACCGGCCCATTTTGCACTGCCCCGGGAAGCGCGTTAAATTGCACAGCAGTGTGTAATTGCACAAGCTTGTGCAACTGGGTGTACCCAGGTGTCGCCCAGGTGTGTACGCGGAGACGTACGCGGAGATGTGCGCGCGGGTGCGTACGGAGTGGGAGTGGTGGAACGTCATGAATCTCGTGGTGAGGCAGCCGGTCGCGGAGGGCGAAGGCCCCTACCGGCGCCGCTGGTGGGCGCTGCTGGTCCTCTGTCTGAGTCTGCTGATCATCGTGATGGCGAACACCGCCCTGACGGTGGCGGCCCCCGACATGACACGGGACCTGGGGCTCAGCAGCGCCGACCTCCAGTGGGTCATCGACGGCTACACCGTCCCGTACGCGGCGCTGATGCTGCTGCTCGGGGCCATCGGCGACAAGTACAGCAGGCGTGGCGCGCTCGTGCTGGGTCTGGTCGTCTTCGGCGGGGGAGCGGTCGCCGGATCGCTGGTCGGCAGCGCGACGGGTGTCATCGCGGCCCGTGCCGTCATGGGGGTCGGCGCGGCGATGATCATGCCCGCCACCCTGTCGCTGCTCGCCGCGAGCTTCCCGCGCGCCGAGCGGGCCAAGGCGATCGTCCTGTGGACGGCCACCGCCGGGCTGGCCATCGCCGCGGGACCGCTGGTCGCGGGGGCGCTGCTCAGGCACCACGGCTGGGCCTCGACCTTCCTGATCAATGTGCCGATCGCGGTGCTCGCCATCATCGGCGCCTTCGTCCTCGTACCGCCGTCGAAGGCCGGCCACCGGAACCGGATCGACTATGTGGGCGGGCTGCTCTCGGTGGTCTCCGTCGGCGCCCTCGTCTACATGATCATCGAGGGGCCGCACTTCGGCTGGGGGGTCAAGGCCGTCACCGCCGCCGTCGTGGCGGGCGCCGGTTTCGTGGCGTTCGTGCTCTGGGAGCTGCGGCACCCGCACCCGGTGCTCGACGTCCGGCGCTATCTCGACCGGGGGTTCGCCGGGTCGAATCTCGCCGTCGCCCTCTTCTTCCTGGCCGTGTTCGGCGCCTTCTACTACCTGACCCAGCACCTCCAGTTCGTCCTCGGCTTCGACGCCTTCGAGACCGGCGTACGGATGTTGCCGCTGGCCGGCGCCGTCTTCGTGGGCTCGGCCCTGACCGGGCTCCTGACCCCCCGGCTGGGGATGCGCGTCACGGTCACCGCGGGCATGGTCGGCGGCACCGCGTCGCTGGCGCTGCTCACCCGCATCGACGCGGGCTCGGGGTACGGGGCGTTCGTCCTGCCGCTGGTCCTGCTCGGGCTGGCCATCGGCCTCGCCCTCTCGCCGTGCACCGACGCCATCATGGGCGCGTTCCCGGAGTCCGAACTCGGCGTCGGCGGCGCGGTCAACGACACCTCGATCGAGCTGGGCGGATCGCTGGGCATCGCGATTCTCGGCTCCGTGCTCTCCGGCGCGTACTCCTCGCACCTCGCGGACGCGGCCGGCGGCAAGCTGCCCGCCGCCGCGCTGGACACCGCCCAGGACTCGGTGGGCGCCGGACTCGCGGTGGCCCGGAAGGCCGCTGCGACGGCGGGCCCCGAGCAGGGACGGGCCCTGGCGGACGCGGTGCACGGCGCCTTCGCGCAGGCGGTCGCCCACACCAGCCTGGTCGGCGCGGTGATCCTCGGGGTGGGCACGGTGCTGGTCGCCGTCCTGATCCCGGGCCGCACCCGCCGTACGGAACCGGACGCGGCGCCCGCGGAGGAGCCGGTGACCACCTCGGTCTGAGGATGCCGCCCGGCATCCCCGGGATCCCCGCGGGCCTGCCCGCTCCGCCGCCCGGCATCCCCGGGGGCCTGCCCGCTCCGCCGCCCGGCATCCCCGGGGGCCCGCCCGCTCCGCCGCCCTTGCCCTGACGCCGACGTCAAGGATTACCTTCGGGGCATGCGAATCGGCGAGCTGGCGGAGCGGGCCGGTACCACCACCCGTGCTCTGCGCTACTACGAGTCCCGGGAACTGCTGCCCGCCCGGCGGGCGGTGAACGGCTACCGGACCTACGACGAGGACGATCTGCGGCTGCTCCAGCAGATCAGGACCCTCCAGGACTTCGGCTTCGAACTGGAGGAGACCAGGCCGTTCGTCGAGTGCCTGCGCGCCGGGCACCCGGCGGGCGACGCCTGCCCCGCCTCGCTCGCCGTGTACCGGCGCAAGCTCTCCGAGCTGGACGCGCTGATCGCCCAGCTCCAGGGCGTCCGCGCCCGGGTGGGCGCGGAACTGGCCCGCGCCGAGGCGGAGTTGCCGGGCGGCCCGGAGCCGCGCTGCGAACTGTCCGGCGAGGGCGGATGGGACGAGGACGGGTGGCACAGCGATCGGGACACCGGTCGTGACAACGAACGTGAAAACGAAGGGGAGGGACACCGGAGATGATCCACGCAGAGGGCGTCGGCACCGTGACCGACGCCGACTTCGGCACCGAGGTGCTCGCGGCCGGACTGCCGGTCCTGGTCGAGTTCACCGCCGACTGGTGCGGCCCGTGCCGCCAGCTCGCACCGGTGCTGAGCGCCGTGGCCGCCGAGGAGGCCGGACGCCTCAAGGTCGTACAGCTCGACGTCGACAGCAATCCGGATGTGATGATCCGGTACGGAGTGCTGTCGATGCCGACCCTGATGGTCTTCCGCGACGGGGAGCCGGTGAAGTCGATGGTCGGCGCCCGCCCGAAGCGGCGGCTGCTCCAGGAACTCGCGGACGTGCTCTGACCCGGAACCGGTGCCGGGCGCCGTGGCGCGACCCGTACCGGATACGGAAAAGACCGCACAAAAATACCCCGGGCGAATTGGCGTCCGGGGTATTGCGGCGCGTACAGTGGGAGCTTCTTGTCTTTGCGGTTTCTGTTAATCCGAGCAAGCCAAGAAGAAGTCTTATAACGGCACCGTATCGCGTCAGGAGCTGCATTGTCAACCGAGGAATTGCAGAACGAGCAGCAATTCGTCTCACGGCTCTACGAGCGGCTGGACGCGCTCAGGGAGCGTGCCGAGGCCGCCGTCCAGCGCTCCTTCGCCCAGGTGGGGAAGGGACTTCAGGCGCGGGTCGAGCGCGATGTACTGGTCGCCGAGCGGTCCGGGCTGCTCAGTGCGCTGAATTCGGTGGAATCCGGACTCTGCTTCGGCCGTATTGATTTCACCGATGGATCCCGCTATCACATCGGCCGCATCGGAATCCGCGAGGAGGCCGACGAGAACAACGAACGCACCCCCCTGGTGATCGACTGGCGCGCGCGCATCGCGCGGCCTTTCTACCTCGCCACCGGGCATTCCCCGATGGGGCTGCGCCGCCGCCGGCACCTCACCACCGACGGCCGGACCGTCACCGCGCTCCACGACGAGATCCTCGATCTCACCGACACCGAGCGCACCGGGCACGAGGGGTCCGACGCCGACGCGGTCCTCCTCGCGGCCCTGGACTCCGCGCGCACCGGCCGGATGCACGACATCGTGCAGACCATCCAGGCCGAACAGGACGAGATCATCCGGGCCCCGCACCACGGGGTCCTCGTGGTCGAGGGCGGCCCCGGCACCGGCAAGACCGCGGTCGCGCTGCACCGCGCCGCGTACCTCCTCTACGCGCACCGCGACCAGCTCGCCCGCCGTGCCGTCCTCGTGGTCGGCCCCAACCCGGCCTTCCTCGGCTACATCGGTGAGGTGCTGCCCTCGCTCGGTGAGACGGGCGTGCTGCTCGCCACCCCGGCCGAGCTGTTCCCCGGAGTGACCGCCACCGGCACGGACACCCCGGCCGCCGCCGCGGTCAAGGGGCGTACGGAGATGGCGGACGCGCTGGCCGCCTTCGTACGGGATCTCCAGCGCACGCCCGAGCCCGGCGAGCCCCTGGTGATCCCGCACGACGACGGCGATCTGCTGCTCGACTGGACCATCGCCGACGCCGCCCGCGAGCGGGCCCGCTCGACGCTGCTGCCGCACAATCTGGCGCGTCCGCACTTCGCGTTCCGGATCATCGACGACCTGACCGCGCAGCTGGCCGACCGGCTCGGCGCCGATCCCTACGGCGGGCCCAACTTCCTGGGCCCCGACGATCTCGCCCAGCTCGGCAAGGCCATCGCCGCCAGCCCCGAAGTACACGCGGCCATCGAGGAGTTGTGGCCCGTCCTCACCCCGCAGCAGGTGGTCGCCGACTACCTCACCGACCCGGTGCACCTACCGGAGGCCGACGCGGACACCATCCGCCGCAAGGGCGGCGACTGGACGGCGGCCGACGTCCCGCTGCTCGACGAGGCCGCCGAACTGCTCGGCGATGACGACTCCGCGGTACGCGCGGCGGCCGAGGCGGCCCGCCAGGAGCAGGTGGCGTTCGCCCAGGGCGTCCTCGATCTGTCGCTGGGCTCCGAGTCCTTCGAGTTCGAGGACGAGGAGTCCGAACTGCTCGCGGCGCACGACATCATCGACGCCGAGCGGATGGCCGAACGCCACGAGGAGGCCGACCACCGCAGCGCGGCCGAACGCGCGGCGGCCGACCGCACCTGGGCCTTCGGGCACATCATCGTGGACGAGGCGCAGGAGCTGTCGCCGATGGTGTGGCGGCTGCTGATGCGGCGCTCCCCGACCCGCTCGATGACGCTGGTCGGCGATCCGGCGCAGACCGCCGAGCCGGGCGGTGTGGGCGACTGGGCGACGATGCTCGCCCCGTACGTCGACGACCGCTACGAGCAGGTGCGCCTCGGCATCAACTACCGCACCCCCGCCGAGATCATGGAGGTCGCCGCAGCGGTCCCGGGCGCGGCCGACCCGTCGTTCCGGCCGCCGCGCTCCATCCGCTCCACCGGGGTACGGCCCTGGGTGCGGGCCACCACTGACCTGCCCCGCGCCGTGGCCGACGCGGTGGCGGACGAGCGTCATGACGAGCGCAGGCTCGCGGTGATCGCCCCGGCCGGACTCCACCGCGAACTGGCCGCCGTACTCCCGGAGGTCGAAGGCGGCGAGCCGGATCTGCACCGGCCCGTCGTCCTGCTGGATCCCAGGCAGGCGAAGGGCCTTGAGTTCGACACGGTGATCGTGGCCGAGCCCGGCCTGATCCTGTCCGGCTCGCCGCGCGGCACGAGCGATCTGTACGTGGCGCTGACCCGGGCCACCCAGCGGGCCGGCATCGTGCACACCGACGGGACGCTGCCGGAGTGCCTCAGCGGTGCGGCGGACCCCCGCCCGTGACACCGGGGAGGTGCGGTGGCGTGGACTTCACGCCAC
>NZ_JBHYWP010000101.1:0-30544 GCF_042751845.1 Streptomyces sp. NPDC059398
GCGGGGGTGGTGGCGGGGGGTGTGCGGGGCGGGGGTGGGTGGTGCGGGGCCCCCCGCGCGGCGTGCCGCGTGTGTTGTCCCCGGCGCGGGGCCCTGGGCGTGGTGCCCGGCGGCTCCTACTTGCCGAGCGGGAGGCCCTTGACCGGCAGCTTGCCCGCGGACGGCAGGCCGCCGCCCGCGCTCTGCGCGGTGCCGCCCACCAGGGTGCCGGCGCTGCCCGCGGTGTCGCCCGCGGCCTTCTGGGCGGCCGGGGCCGCGGTCTTGCCGACGGCGCCGACGGTCTTGCCCGCGGCCGGGACGGTCTTCTTGACGGCCTTGCTGCCGGTGTCACCGGCCATGCCGGTGGTCGTCCGGGCCGCACTGTCGACGGAGTTGCCCAGGCCGGCGCCGTCGAGGGCGGTCACGCCGCCCAGGTTCGGGGTCTGCGGCAGCGCCGCGGCGTTCGCGACACCGGCCGCGGCGACCACGGGGGCCGCGCCCGCCGCGATCAGCAGCGCGGTACGGGCGATCCGACGGGGCAGGGAGAGGGACATGGTGCTCCTTGAGCGGGAGGGGACTTGGCTGTCCGGCGTCCGGACGCTGTGACAACCGCTCGGGGGGAGGGGGAAGTTGCGGTGCACCGAGGTAAAGAGTCTGCAATGCATCGCATTATCGGTTTCGGATAAAAGCGGACAAACGATGGCACGCCATAAAGCTTGCTGAACCGTCACTTCCCTTGCCCCCCATAGGGTCACCGGACCGATCACCGGGACCCCCCGAGCGGGCGCGAAAAGCGCTCACGGCCGGCCGAGCTCACTGCTTCCGGGTGACGGATCGCGTATGCGTACGGGTTGTCCGTACGTGACAGTGCTGTCCGTACGTGTTCTCCGTACGGGTTGTCCGTACGGGGCGCTCCCGGTCCTACTCCGTGACTGTGATGCGGACTTCGGCGGCGCCCCCGCCCGCGCTCCGCCCCTTCGCACCGGCCTGCCCGGTGCCCGTGTCCGTCCTGTGCCACGGTGCGTGGTTGTTCGCCGCTGTCCACTCCCGGCCCGCGAAGGAGACCCGCTGGATGTGGAGCGCGGCCGAGTTGGCCACCGCCCAGTGCGCCAGCTCCCAGCCGCGCTGCTGCGCGGACCCGGTGCCGAGCGTCCCGACGGCCGGCTTCTTGGCGGAACGGACCGGCAGCAGCACCTCCGACGGCTGCGCGGGCTTCCCGGCGGGCAGCACCCCGGGCCCGAAGGACCGCTTCAGCGCGGCGCGCACCGCGGCCGGATCGCCCACCAGGCTGCTCTTGGTCGCCGCGCAGGAGAACGAGGCGGGCACCCGGCCGGTCAGCGCGGACGCGAGCAGCGTGGCGTCCGGCTCGTGCTTCGCGTACGCATCGGGGAAGGCGCTGCGCTGCACGGCCTGGGCGGCGACCGTCAGCGGCAGCTGCGTGTAGTCATGCACCTTCACGAGGTGCTCGTAGAACTTCCCGGCCGAGTACACCGGGTCCATGATCTGCTTCGCCGTTCCCCAGCCCTGCGACGGCCGCTGCTGGAAGAGGCCCAGCGAGTCCTTGTCGCCATGGTCGAGATTGTGCAGCCCCGACTCCTGGAGCGCGGTCGCCAGCGCGATGGTCACCGCGCGCTCCGGCATCCCGCGCGAGGTTCCCACGGCGGAGATCGTCGCCGCGTTGACGGCCTGCTCGGGACTCAGCCGGTAGCCGCTCCCGCCGTCGCCCTGAGCCGTGCAGCGCGGCCCGCTGCCGCCTCCGCTGAGGTACTGCACCAGGACATAGCCCGCCAGCGCCAGCAGTACGGCGAGGGCGGCCACGATCCGGAAGAGACGACCGCGGCGTGGCGCGGCAGTGGGCTGGGACACAGGGCACACCGTACTGGAGCGCGGGTTAGGGTCTGTGCCATGTCAGAGACCCCGCTTGACCTCACACTCGACGCCCCGGCCCTGACCGCACAACTGGTCGACTTCCCCTCCGTGAGCGGCACCGAGAAGCCCCTCGCCGATGCGGTCGAGGAGGCGCTGAGGGCGCTGCCGCACCTGACCGTCGACCGGTTCGGCAACAACGTCGTCGCCAGGACGCACCTCGGCCGCGCCGAGCGGGTCGTGCTGGCCGGGCACCTCGACACCGTGCCGATCGCGGACAACGTCCCGTCCCGGCTCGACGAGAACGGCGTCCTGTGGGGCTGCGGCAGCTGTGACATGAAGTCCGGCGTGGCCGTCCAGCTGCGGATCGCGGCGACCGTGCCCGAACCCAACCGGGACCTCACCTTCGTCTTCTACGACAACGAAGAGGTCGCGGCCGAACTCAACGGCCTCAAGCACATCGCCGAGGCGCACCCCGACTGGCTGGCTGCGGACTTCGCGGTCCTGCTCGAATCCTCCGACGGCGATGTCGAAGGCGGCTGCCAGGGCACCCTCCGCGTCATCCTGCGCACCAAGGGCGAGCGCTCGCACTCGGCGCGCAGCTGGATGGGGTCCAACGCGATCCACTCCGCTGCGCCGATCCTGGCCAGGCTGGCCGCGTACGAGCCGCGCAGGCCGGTGATCGACGGACTGGAGTTCCACGAGGGGCTCAACGCCGTACGGATCGAGGGCGGCGTCGCCAACAACGTCATCCCGGACGCCTGCACCGTGGTGGTCAACTTCCGTTACGCGCCCGACCGCAGCGAGGAACAGGCCCTGGCGTACGTCAAGGAGTTCTTCGCGGAGTGCGACGTCGACGAGTTCATCGTCGACGACCACACCGGCGGCGCGCTGCCCGGCCTCTCGCACCCCGCGGCCGCGGCGTTCATGGCGGCGGTCGGCGGCGAGGCCCGCCCGAAGTTCGGCTGGACGGACGTGTCGCGCTTCAGCGCGCTCGGTGTTCCCGCGGTGAACTACGGTCCCGGAAACCCGCTGCTCGCGCACAAGCGGGACGAGCGCGTCGCCATCACGAAGATCTCGCACACCGAGGAACGGCTCCGCGCCTGGCTGACGGCCTGAATTTCCTCATTCGTCACTTGTGCCGACCTAGGCTGTGAGGACACGTACAGCGGAGGGAGCACAACATGGGCAACCCTGAAGGAGCGCCGGCGCCGGAGGAACAGCGGCTCGGCCCGGTGGTGCGCCGCCGGGACCAGGTCCAGTCCGGCACCACCGACCAGCGGCTGCTCGACACCACGGAGAAGGGCCCGGCCGACTGGCTGCACACCGACCCCTGGCGGGTCATGCGCATCCAGTCGGAGTTCGTGGAGGGCTTCGGCGCACTGGCCGAACTGCCCAGCGCGATCAGCGTCTTCGGGTCGGCCCGCACCGCGCCCGGCACACCGGAGTACGAGGCGGGGGTACGGATCGGCCGCGCCCTGGTCGACGTGGGCTTCGCGGTGATCACCGGCGGCGGCCCCGGTGCGATGGAGGCGGCCAACAAGGGCGCCAGAGAGGCCAACGGCGTCTCGGTCGGGCTCGGGATCGAGCTGCCCTTCGAGCAGGGGCTCAACCAGCACGTCGACATCGGCGTCAACTTCCGCTACTTCTTCGTCCGCAAGACGATGTTCGTGAAGTACGCCCAGGGCTTCGTGGTCCTGCCGGGCGGCCTCGGCACCCTGGACGAGCTGTTCGAGGCCCTGACCCTGGTGCAGACCCGGAAGGTGACCCGGTTCCCGATCGTGCTCTTCGGTACGGAGTACTGGGGCGGCCTGGTCGACTGGCTGCGCGGCACGGTGGTGGCGCAGGGCAAGGCGTCGGAGCACGATCTGCTGCTCTTCCACGTCACGGACGACGTGGACGAGGCGGTGGCGCTGGTGACCAAGGAGACGGGGCTGTGACGCACGCCCGGCCTGCTCCGAGCGGAAACTCCTAGGCCAGTCCCCGCCGGGCCACCGCCGGAGCGCGGTGGCCCGCGATCGCCGCCACCATGTCCAGTACCTGCCGGGTCTCGGCCACTTCGTGCACCCGGTAGACCTGGGCCCCCAGCCACGCCGAGACCGCCGTCGTGGCCAGCGTCCCCAGCAGCCGTTCCCTGACCGGCTTGTCGAGCGTCTCGCCCACGAAGTCCTTGTTGGACAGGGAGACGAGGACCGGCCACCCCGTCGCGGTCATCTCGCCCAGTCTGCGGGTCGCCTCCAGCGAGTGCCGGGTGTTCTTCCCGAAGTCGTGGCCGGGGTCGATCATGATGCCGTCCGGCCTGACGCCCAGCGCCACCGCACGCTCCGCGAGGCCGACCGTGACCCGCAGGATGTCGTCCATGACGTCGTCGTACGTGACCCGGTGCGGCCGGGTGCGCGGTTCGGCGCCGCCCGCGTGCGTACAGACCAGACCGGCGCCGAACCGGGCCGCTACCGCGGCCAGTTCGGGATCGACCCCGCCCCACGCGTCGTTCAGCACATCCGCGCCCGCCTCGCACACCGCGGCACCGACGTCGTGGCGCCAGGTGTCGACGCTGATCACCACATCGGGGTGGCGCCGCCGCACCTCGGCGACGAAACCGACCGTGCGCCGCGCCTCCTCATCGGCCGTCACATGCTCGCCGGGGCCCGCCTTGACCCCGCCGATGTCGATGATGGCCGCACCCTCGGAGACCGCCTGTTCCACGCGGGAGAGCGCGGGCTCGTCGCGGAAGGTCGCCCCCTGGTCGTAGAACGAGTCCGGGGTCCGGTTCACGATCGCCATGATCACCGGTTCGTGCGCGTCGAACTCGCGCCGTCCCAACCGCAGCATCCGCCTCTTCCTCTCGCCCTCTGATCCCCACCCGACGGGTCGCCTGCGACCCCGGGGCTCCAACCGGAAGACCCTAACGGTCGGCAACGCATGGCACGATCGGACCCGCACGGTTCCGCTATCCGGGGAGAGACTCACTCGTGTTCTGGTTCTTGCTGATCGCGATGGTCGTGGTGGTCGCTGCGGTCACCCTCGCGGTGATCGGCGGCGGTGACGGCGCCGCACTGTCCGACGCGTCCCCCGAACTGCCCGTCGACCCGCTGCCCGCGGCCCGGCCGGTCGGCCGCGCGGACATCGAGGCGCTGCGGCTGCCCATGGTGGCGCGCGGCTACCGGATGGCCGACGTGGACGACGTACTGGGCAGGCTCGGCGCCGAACTGGCCGAGCGCGACGCCCGGATCGCCGAGCTGGAAGCGGCGCTCGCCGGTGCGCGCGCCGCCGCAGTCCACGACGAGGACCCCCGGGGATGAGCCAGGAGGCGGTCCCGGGGGCCGACGGGAAGCTGCGCTGCCCCTGGGCGGTGTCGACCGCGGACTACGTCGAGTACCACGACGGCGAGTGGGGCCGCCCGGTCCACGGCGACGACGCCCTGTACGAGCGGCTCTGTCTTGAGGCGTTCCAGTCCGGGCTGTCCTGGATCACGATCCTGCGCCGCCGCGCCGGATTCCGTAAGGCGTTCGCCGGCTTCGCCATCGCCGATGTGGCCGCCTTCACCGACGACGACCGGGAGCGGCTGCTCGCCGATCCCGGGATCATCCGCAACCGCGCCAAGATCGACGCGGTCCTCGCCAACGCCCGGGAGCTGGCGGGCTGGGAGCCGGGCAGCCTCACCGCGCTGCTCTGGTCGTACGCCCCCGACCCGGCCGCCCGCCCGGCGCCCCGCAGCGTCGCCGACATCCCCGCCGTCACCCCGGAGTCCACCGCGATGGCCCGGGAACTCAAGAGGCGCGGCCTGCGCTTCACCGGCCCGACCACGGCCTACGCCCTGATGCAGGCGTGCGGCCTGGTCGACGACCACCTGGCGGACTGCTTCGCCCGGCGGGCCCCCACGGGCGTCCGTCCCGGGGCGGCGGGCTGACCCGCGGGGGTGTGGCCGGCGGGGATGTGGTCCCTCAGCGCCCCAGATAGCGCGGCTGGGTCTTGCCGACGAAAGCCTCCACCGCGATGAGATGGTCGTCCGACGCACCCGCGCGCGTCTGGAGTTCGTCCTCCTTCTCCAGCGCATCCCGGAGCGGATGACCCGCCCCGTAGGCGAGGGACTCCTTGATCGCGGCGTACGCGACCGTGGGGCCCGCGGCGAGCGCGCGGGCCACCGCCAGCGCCTCCGCGGCCAGCTCCGCCTCCGGCACCAGCTTGTTGGCGATGCCGAGGTCGTACGCCTCCTGGGCACCGAACGAGCGCGGGAACAGCAGCAGATCGGCGGCGCGGCTCTGGCCGATCAGCCGGGGCAGCGTCCAGGAGACGCCCGAGTCCGCGGTGAGGGCGACACCCGCGAAGGACGTGGTGAATTTCGCGGTGTCGGCCACGACCCGGTAGTCGGCGGCGAGCGCGAACCCGAGGCCCGCTCCCGCTGCCACGCCGTTGATCCCGGCCACGACCGGCTTCGGCATCTCGGTCAGGGCCCGCACGATCGGGTTGTAGTGCTCCCGCACGGTCGACATGGTGCGCCCGGTGCCCGCCTCGCGGTCGGCCGTCAGCGAGGCGATGTGCTCCTTGAGGTCCTGTCCGACGCAGAAGGCGCGCCCGGTGGCGGTGAGCAGTACGGCGCGCACCTCCGAAGCGGCGGCCGCGGTCTGCACCGCGTCGCGCAGGGCCGCCTTCGCCTCGGTGTTCATCGCGTTCATGGAGTCGGGACGGTTGATGGTGACCGTCGCGAGTCCGTCGGTCACCTCGTAGAGCACGGTGTCCGCCATGGGGCCCTCCACTGCTGGGTGTCGGCTGCTGATGGTGCTGATACGTCGTACGCAGCTCAGCATGGCGGAGATCATCGACGGCGGACATGTGACCTGCGTCAAACAATGCCGGCCGGGAATGACGGACGGGGCGGCGCAGTATCGCAGGGGGAACGCCGAATTGAGTGGTTTTGCGGAAGTGCGTTGCGCAAGCGATGCAGACCGATGTTGGTCATCGGGTCCTGGGATGCGGGATAATGGCTGGGAAGCAATATGTTCGATGCCGGTGACACCTGGGTTGTCGGCTGCGATGAGCTGGTTTCAGGAAGGGGAACGAGCATGGCGGCCATGAAGCCGCGGACGGGCGACGGCCCGCTCGAGGTGACCAAGGAGGGGCGGGGCATCGTCATGCGCGTTCCGCTAGAGGGCGGCGGACGACTCGTTGTCGAGCTGACCCCGGACGAGGCCGATGCACTCGGCGACGCGCTGAAGAAGGTCGTCGGCTGACGCGGACGCCCCCACAGTTCTTTCCACCACTGCCCCGGCTCCGGCCGGGGCAGTGGTGTTCCGGGTGCGGGGCGGCTGTCGTTCAGCCCGGGTGCGGGCTGTCGTTCAGCCGAGGCGTACGGCGCAGAGCAGCCCGTCGCCGACCGGGAGGAGCGAGGGCAGCAGCCCCTGGCTCTCGCGCACCGTGCGCAGCAGGTCACGCAGGTGCAGCACTTCCGCGGGCTGTGCGGCGGAGTCGACCGTACGGCCGTCCGCGAAGACCCCCTCGAAGCAGACCAGTCCACCGGGCCGCAGCAGGCGCAACGATTCGGCGAGCACATCCAGCGACTCCAGCCGGTCGCCGTCGCAGAACACCAGGTCGTACCCGCCGTCCGCGAGGCGCGGCAGTACGTCGAGTGCCCGGCCCGGGATGAAGCGCGAACGGTTCGCCGCGAAGCCGGCGGAGCGGAACGCCTGACGGGCGAAGCCCTGGCGCTCGGGCTCCGGGTCGACGGTGGTCAGCACGCCGTCGGGGCGCATGCCCTGGAGCAGATAGATGCCCGATACGCCGGTACCGGTACCGATTTCGGCCACCGCTTTGGCGTCCGTGGTGGCGGCAAGCAGCCGCAGCGCCGCACCGGTGCCGGGCGAGACCGAGGGCAGCCCGGAGTCGCGGGCCCGGTCGCGGGCCCAGCGCAGGGCTTCGTCCTCGGCGACAAAAGCGTCGGCGAAGGCCCAGCTCGTCTGCCGGTTGGCGGTAATGGCCCTCTCCTGTCCCCGTAGTTGGCGCACTCGTGACTGTATCCGCTGCACCCGGGAACCCGCAGATGGGACCGCGCGTTGAAGGAGGGCAGGGGGGATGCGGATGTACGAGGATTCCGGCAATCAGTCTTATCCGGAGCTAACGGGCGAGGTGGCTATGGTAGGGGCTCCACTGGACACCACCAGAGCCGACAGGGGAGGTGCGGCTGCGCCTGTGGATCGGGGAGGAGTGCTGCGGCGCTTTCTCAGGTCGGCGGGTGAGCCGAAATCCGTGACCGACATTGCTGACAGCTCCAGCGCTGCTGACTCCGTACAGACCGCTACTTTCGCCTCAGACGCGGATGCGCAGACCTGGACGCCGCCCTCGTGGGAGGAGATCGTCAGCACGCACAGCGGCCGGGTCTACCGGCTCGCCTACCGCCTGACCGGTAACCAGCACGACGCCGAGGACCTCACCCAGGAAGTCTTCGTCCGTGTCTTCCGCTCGCTGTCGACGTACACCCCGGGCACCTTCGAGGGCTGGCTGCACCGCATCACCACCAACCTCTTCCTGGACATGGTCCGCCGCAAGCAGCGGATCCGTTTCGATGCCCTCGGGGACGACGCCGCCGAGCGGCTGCCGAGCCGTGAGCCGTCGCCGCAGCAGGTCTTCCACGACACCCACTTCGACGCGGACGTCCAGCAGGCGCTGGACACCCTCGCCCCGGAGTTCCGCGCCGCCGTGGTCCTCTGTGACATCGAGGGCCTCTCGTACGAGGAGATCGCCGCCACCCTGGGCGTCAAGCTCGGCACGGTGCGCAGCAGGATCCACCGTGGCCGCTCCCACCTGCGCAAGGCCCTCAAGCACCGTTCGCCCGAGGCCCGCCGCGCCGAGCAGCGCGCGCTGGCCGGGGTGGCACCCGGCCTGGACGGAGAGGATGGGACCGCGTGAGTGGATCCAGTCCGACCCCGGCCGAGCAGCACCTCGGGGACCGGCTCGCCGCACTGGTCGACGGTGAGCTGAAGCACGACGCCCGTGAGCGGGTGCTCGCGCATCTGGCCACCTGTGCGAAGTGCAAGACCGAGGCCGACGCGCAGCGCCGGCTGAAAACCGTCTTCGCCGAGACCGCGCCCCCGCCGCCGTCCGAAGGGCTGCTCGCCCGTCTGCAGGGTCTGCCCGCCGGGCCCGGGGGCGACGATCCCGGTCGGCGCGGACCGTTCGGCGGCCGTTTCGCCGACGAGATCTTCGGATCCGCGGGCGCGTCCGGCGGCCGTTCCTCCGACCCCCGGGTCGACACCTTCGGCTATGTGCCCGCGGGGCCGCACGCCACCACGCTTCCGGACGGCGGTCCGGACAGCGGCTTCCGGATCCACCCGGTGGGCCGGAGCGACCAGGAGCGCTCGGCCTGGCGCGGACGGAGATTCGCGTTCGCCGCCGCCAGCGCGGTCTCGCTGGCCGCCATCGCGCTGGGCGGCACGCTGCCGTTCGACGGCGCGGGCGAATCCCCCGCGCATACGGACGGCCCGCCGAACAACGTGACACCGATGAGCGCCACGGACCCGGTGGGTGTCGGCGTGGACCCGCACCGCAGCCGCACCGGCGACGGCGCCCGGCTCGCCCACGGCGGGCGGGCCCCGGTTCTGCCCACTGCCTTCGCCGGACACCACGCGTCGCCCGCGCCGGACGCCCGCCCGGCCCGTCAGCCGCTGTACTCGCTGACGACCCCCCTGGTCACCGTCTCCTCGCTCTCCGCCTCCGCCGTACGTCCCCCGCTGGCGGCCGCCACCCCGCCCGCCGAGCCCGCGCAGCCGAGCCCGGGTGTCACACCGCCACCGGTCCCGCTCGCCGCACCGGGAGCCTCGGGGCTTCCGGCCACCGCCCAGCACTGAGCGGGGCTTCCGGCCCCTGGAAACCTGGTTGAATCCCTGAAAGGCTGCCCGCCACAGGGCATGCGGAGCATGGGGCAGGTGCGGGGAGAGCATGGACGACGGGAAGCCCACCGGGCCGGACGCCGCATGGTGGAGCACACCGGCCCGCCCCGCGCCGGACAGCCCCATGCCGGACCACCTCGCACCGGACCGTCCCTTGCCGGACCTTCCCGTGCCGGGCCGCCCCGCACCGGACCTTCCCTTGGCGGGCCGCCCCGCATCGGACCGTCCCTCGCCGGACCTTCCCGCGCCGGGCCACCCCGCACCGGACCGTCCCGTACTGGATCATCCCGAGCCTGGGCCGATATCTGGGCGGGTACCGTCCCTGCGCGAACCGCTGCCTCCGCTCCAGCCAGTACCGGCAGGAGCACCGGCACCCGCGCCTCAGCCCCAGCCACAGTCCCGGCCGCTGCCCGAGGCGGCACCTCGGCCCGGATCACAGTCCCGGCCACTGCCTGACCCGGTGTCTCACCCGGAGCCGGTGTCCCACCCCGGTCCGGCGCCCCGCCCCGAGCGGCTGTCCCGGCCCCTGCACGACCCCGACCCCTACGGCACCCCGCCCTATGGCGGTCCGGGCCCCTGGGCCCCCGCCCCGCCCGTTCAGCTGCCCGCTCCCACGCCCGCCGAAGGCACCCACGTCCCACCGGCCTACACGGGCGCCGTGCAGCCACCGCAACGCCACGTACCGCACAGGCATCACCAGCCTCTCCCGCCCCAGCAGCCGCACCACCAGCAACACCTGCCGGCTCCACCCCAGCCTCAGCCGCACCACCAGCAACACCTGCCGGCTCCACCCCAGCCCCAGCCCCAACCGCACCACCAACCGCTGCCGTATCCGTACCCGTACCAACTCCAGCAGTCCCCGCAGTGGAGCCGCTACGACCCGTGGAGCGCTCCGCCGTCAGCGCCCCCGCCCCCCAGCGGGGAGCCCGGCGGGGAGAAGCCCGGCGGGCAGAAGAGGCGTCGCCGGGGAGCGGTCGTGGCCATGGTGGTGGCCGCGCTGGTCGCCGGGGCCGTCGGCGGCGGCATCGGCGCGTACGTCGAGCTGAACGGTTCACTGTCGGGCGTCCGGCTCTCGCAGGCCGGCCCGGAGAGCCCCGCCCGTGCGCCCGGCACCACGGCCGGTATCGCCGCGAGCGCGCTGCCCGGGGTGGTCACCCTGCATGTCAGGGGGAGCGAAGAGGCGGGCACCGGCACCGGCTTCGTCCTCGACCGCGAGGGGCACATCCTCACCAACAACCACGTAGTCCAACCGGCCGGATCCGCTGGTGAGATCACCGTCACGTTCAGCGGCGGTGAGAGCGCCAGGGCCCGGGTCGTCGGCCGGGACAGGGGCTACGACCTGGCCGTCGTCAAGGTCACCGGAGTCTCCGGGCTCACCCCGCTGCCGCTGGGCAACTCCGACAATGTGCGGGTCGGCGACCCGGTCGTGGCCATCGGCGCCCCCTTCGACCTCGCCAACACGGTGACCTCCGGCATCATCAGCGCCAAGGACCGCCCGATCACATCGAGCGGCACGTCGAGCGGCGGGGAGGGCGACGGCAGCGACGTCAGCTATGTCGACGCGCTCCAGACCGACGCCCCGATCAACCCGGGCAATTCGGGCGGCCCGCTGGTCGACTCCAAGGCCCGGGTCATCGGCGTCAACAGCGCCATCCGAGCCGCCGGCAACAGCTCGGACTCCGAGGGCGGCCAGGGCGGCCAGGACGGCCAGGAGAGCCAGGGCGGCTCGATCGGCCTCGGCTTCGCCATCCCCATCAACCAGGCGAAGCGCGTAGCCGAGGAGCTCATCAACAACGGCAGGGCCGTCCATCCCGTGATCGGTGTCACACTCGACATGAAGTACGCGGGTGACGGCGCCCGGGTGGCCGACCGGGCGACCGACGGCGGTCCGGCGGTGGCGCCGGGGGGAGCCGGAGCCGGTGCGCGGATCGAGCCGGGGGACATCGTCACAGGTGTGGACGGTGAACCGGTGCACAGCGCCCAGGAGCTGATCGTCCGGATCCGCGCGCACCAGCCGGGCGACAGACTGGCCCTCACGGTCCGCCGGAAGGGCCGCGACCGGCCTGTGACCTTGACTCTTGGATCGGCCGGCGGCACATGAAAGACCGGGGGAAGGTACCGTCCGGGCAGCTTCGCCGGGTACCGTGGTCGGGGCCCGGACCACACCCCGACCTGCGGGCCGCGGAGAACACCAGGAGCAAAAAGTGTTCAATGACGTAGGCCCCCTTGAGATCGTGACGCTCGTGGTGCTCGCCGTGATGGTGTTCGGCCCGGACAAGCTGCCGAAGGTCATCCAGGACGTCACCCGCACGATCCGGAAGATCCGGGAGTTCTCCGAGAGCGCCAAGGAGGACATCCGTACCGAACTCGGCCCGGAGTTCAAGGACTTCGAGTTCGAGGACCTGAACCCGAAGACCTTCGTGCGCAAGCAGCTCATGGACGGCAGCGACGAGCTGGGTCTCAAGGAGATCCGCAGCAGCTTCGACCTGAAGAAGGAGATCTCCGAGATCACCGACGTGGTGAACGGCAGGTCCGTCGTCGACGACAGTGACACGGAGGCCGCGGCCGAGATCGCCCCGAGTAGCGCCAATGGCTCATCGACAGGTCCTGACCTGCTGAAGAAGAGCGGCCCTGACCTGCAGAAGAAGAGTGTGACGGTCGACACCGACGAGCGGCCGCCGTTCGACGCCGACGCCACCTGAGTATTCTCCCTCTGTCCGGCAGTGAGGGCGCCCGTGGGGGTGGGCCGCTTCGGACGCTGAGGAGCGAGGAGGCGGCCGGCACATGGAGACGACGAGTCGGACAGGGGCCCACGCGGTCGACGACTATCTGAGGGCGCCGTTTTCGTGGTACGGGCTGGACGAGGCGTTCACCGGCACACGGCGCCTGATGCAGGTGGGCGTCGCGGCGGACGGTACGGTCCAGCACGGCTCGCTGGGACACGGTGACGAGCCCGCCGTGAGACCCGACGCGCAACCGGAGAAGGACCACTTCGCCGCCGTGGTGACCATCGCGTCCAGCCCGGTGCGGCGCAGCGGGGACGGTACGGGTGTACTGGAGGCCACCACGGTCTCATCGGCGGCCTGGCTCGCCGGTTCGGGACTGCTGGCCTGCACCTGGCCCGCGCAGCTCGACCACGCTCTGCGCGACGACTGGGTCGACCAGCAGACCGAGGCCGCTTTCGAGCTGGCCGACGACCTGTCGGGCCCGGAGTGGTCGGAGCTGACCCTGCCGGTCGACGGGGTGCCGACGTCCTTCTCGTACCGCGAGACGGAGTTCGGCTGGGTGCTGGCCGGTGCCACCGAGACCGGTGTCCACCTGGGGGCCTACGGGCGCGGGATGAGCGCGTACGGGCTGGGATTCGCCGTGGCCAAGGACATCACCGTGTACGTCTGACACACGGGCCGCATCGCACAGGAGCCCGGGGGCCGACCGCCCCCGGGCTCCTGTGCGGGCCCGCCGCCTAGAACTTGTTGCGCGGAGTGACCCCGAGCGACATGCCCGCGAGCCCCCGCTGACGGCTGCTCAGCTTGCCCGCGATGGCGCGCAGCGCGGTGCCCGCGGGGGAGTCCGGGTCGGTCAGCACGACGGGCTTGCCCTCGTCGCCGCCCTCGCGCAGCCGTACGTCGATCGGGATGGAGCCCAGCACCGGCACGGTCGCTCCGGTGGTCTTGGTGAGACCTTCGGCGACCTTCTGCCCGCCGCCCGTACCGAAGACGTCGACCATCTCGTCGCAGTGCGGGCAGGGCAGGCCCGACATGTTCTCGACGACCCCGACGATCTTCTGGTGTGTCTGTACGGCGATGGAGCCGGCCCGCTCGGCCACCTCGGCGGCGGCCTGCTGCGGGGTGGTGACCACCAGGATCTCGGCGTTCGGCACGAGCTGCGCCACCGAGATCGCGATGTCCCCGGTGCCCGGCGGCAGGTCGAGCAGGAGCACATCGAGGTCGCCCCAGAAGACATCCGCCAGGAACTGCTGGAGCGCGCGGTGCAGCATCGGGCCGCGCCACACCACCGGGGCGTTGCCCGGCGTGAACATACCGATCGAGATGACCTTCACGCCGTTCGCGGATGGCGGCATGATCATGTTCTCGACCTGGGTGGGCTTGCCGTACGCGCCGAGCATCCGCGGCACGCTGTGCCCGTAGATGTCCGCGTCGACCACGCCGACCTTCAGCCCGTCGGCGGCGAGCGCGGCGGCCAGGTTGACCGTGACCGACGACTTGCCGACGCCGCCCTTGCCGGACGCGACCGCGTACACCCGGGTCAGCGAGCCGGGCTTGGCGAAGGGGACCTCGCGCTCCGCGGTGCCGCCGCGCAGCGAGGCGGCCAGCTCCTTGCGCTGCTCGTCGCTCATCACGTCCAGCTCGACGCTGACCGCCGTCACCCCTTCGACGCGGGCGACCGCGTCGGTGACGTTGGTGGTGATGGTCTCGCGCATCGGGCAGCCGGAGACGGTGAGGTAGACCGTGACAGCGACCGCCCCGTCCGCTCCGATGTCGACCGATTTGACCATGCCGAGTTCGGTGATCGGACGGTGGATCTCGGGGTCGTTCACTGTCGCCAGTGCTTCACGCACCGCGTCTTCCATAGCCATGCGTCGATGGTACGGCGCCCACCGATATCCCGGGAAAGAGCGGTCAGTGGTCGGCTTCGTCACTTTCCCGCGGGAATACCTGGGGCCGTTCCGCCAGGTCTCTGACGAGGTCCTGGAGTTCAGACCTGATCCAGTCACGGGTGGCCACCTCGCCGAGACCCATCCGGAGCGCGGCGATCTCCCGGGTGAGGTACTCGGTGTCGGCGATGGAGCGTTCGTTCTGATTGCGGTCCTGCTCCAGGTTGACCCGGTCCCTGTCGTCCTGGCGGTTCTGCGCGAGGAGGATCAGCGGGGCCGCGTACGACGCCTGGAGCGAGAGCACCAGGGTCAGGAAGATGAAGGGGAACGGGTCGAAGCGCAGGGCGTGCGGGGCCCAGGTGTTCCACACCACCCAGATGACGATCACGACCGTCATCCAGACGATGAACCGCCCGGTCCCCAGGAACCGGGCGACCCGCTCCGACATGCGGCCGAAGGACTCCGGGTCGTACTCGGGAAGCCAGCGCCGCCGCGGTGCGAGCGGCTGGTCGAGACGGCCCCTGGACGTCTGCTCAGCGGTCATCGGCGGCCTCCGCTGGGCGGTCGTCGTCGCGGTCGTCGTCGTCCGGGCCCGCGCCGTCGGCCGGACCGGGCCCGTCGTCCGGGCCCGCGCTGCCGTCCAGCGGCGGGCGGCCGTCGTCCTCCGCCGGCCGGTCGTCGTCCGGCTGCCGGCCACCGGGCGCGCCGGAATCCTGGTGGAAGTCGGTCTCGCGCCAGTCGCTCGGCAGCAGGTGGTCGAGTACGTCGTCGACGGTGACCACCCCGAGCAGCGAGCCGCTCGCATCCACGACAGGCGCCGCCAGCAGGTTGTACGCGGCGAGATAGCTGGTCAGCACCGGCAGCGTGGCCTGCGGCGGCAGCGGCGGGAGGTCGCTGTCGACGATCGCGCCGACCAGGGTGAACGGCGGATCGCGCAGCAGCCGCTGGAAGTGCACGGCGCCCAGATACTTCCCGGTCGGTGTCTCGTCCGGCGGCCTGCACACGTACACCTGCGCGGCCAGGGCGGGGGAGAGGTCCTCCTTGCGGATCCGGGCGAGCGCGTCGGCGATCGTCGCGTCCGGGCGCAGCACGATCGGCTCGGTCGTCATCAGACCGCCCGCGGTCCGCTCCTCGTACGAGAGCAGCCGCCGTACGTCGGCCGCGTCGTCCGGCCGCATCAGCGTCAGCAGCCGCTCCTTGTCCTCCTCGGGCAGCTCGCTCAGCAGGTCGGCGGCGTCGTCCGGGTCCATCGCCTCCAGGACGTCGGCCGCGCGCTCCTCCTGGAGCTTGCCGAGGATCTCCACCTGGTCGTCCCCGGGCAGCTCCTCCAGTACGTCGGCGAGCCGGTCGTCGTCGAGAGCGGCGGCCACCTCGGCCCGGCGCTTGGGCGACAGATGGTGCAGCACGTTGGCGAGGTCGGCCGGGCGCAGTTCCTCGAAGGTGGCGACCAGGCTCTCCGCGCCCTGGCTCTCCTCCTCCAGGGAGAAACCGGTGACCCCGGACCACTCGACGGTCAGCGTCTCGCCCTTGCGCCGCAGCGCGCCGCCCTTCCCCTTCCGTACGAAGACCTTGTCGATCTCCCAGTCCCGGCGGGCCGGGAGCTGCTGCACGGAGACGTCCAGGACGGTCGCCTGCTCGTCCGTCCCGGTCAGCCGCACCCGCCGGTCCAGCAGCTCACCGAGGACCAGCCGCTCGGTGGGGCGCTGTTCGAAGCGGCGGACGTTGACCACTCCGGTGGTGATGACCTGTCCCGACTCGATACCGGTGACCCGGGTCATCGGCAGGAAGATCCGGCGGCGCCCGACCACCTCGACGACCAGTCCGAGCAGCCGGGGCGGACGGCTGCCGACCCGCAACATCGCGACCAGGTCGCGGACCCGGCCCACCTGGTCGCCGTTGGGGTCGAAGACGGAGACCCCCGCGAGGTGCGAGACGAAGATCCGGGGGGCGCCTGCCGCCATCCGCCGCCTCCTCCTCGTACGCTCCGTGCCCTGGTCCTGGAGGCGTACCGCCGTGCCCGTTTCATGCCACTGCGGTGCCTTCTTCGGGCTTCACGTTAGCCCGTCCCCTTCCGCGCCGCCCCGGCAGCGGGTCCGGATGGCTTCCTGCCGGTTCGCACGGGCGGCACAGGTACGCTGCGGTCTCCTGGTGAGGACACTCGTATGAGAGGCAGTGCGTACGTGGCTGCATTTCCCCCGGCCGCCCGAGCCCGCAGGGCAGGACTCGCGGGCGCGCTCTGCGCCGCTCTGGCGGTGTCGCTCGCGGCCTGCTCGGGCGACCCGGACGCGGGGACCAACGGCGTCGGCAAGCTCTCCGCCAAGGAGATCGAGTCGAAGGCGCGCACCGTGGCGGACAGCGCCAGGGCGGTGGCGCTCTCCGGCACGCTGATCGGCAAGGGCGGCTCGTACCAGCTGGACATGCGGCTCAACACGGACGGCGGCACCGGCTCCGTCACCTCGAAGAGCAGTACGTTCACGCTGCTGCGGATCGGTGACGCGCTCTATGTGAAGGCCGGGGCCGGCTTCTGGAAGCAGACCGACGGCAAGAACGGCGCCGACGCGGCGGGCAAGCTCGACGACAAGTACGTCAAGGTGCCGCAGCGGGACCCGGCGTACCAGCGCTTCCGCGGGTTCACCGACATGCACGCGCTGCTCGGCGGGCTGCTGGGGCTGCAGGGCACGCTGGGCAAGGGCGACCGGACCAAGGTGGGCGGCGTCCCGGCGATCCGGGTCACCGGGGGCGGCGGCAAGGGCGGCACCCTCGATGTGTCGCTGAAGGGAAAGCCCTATCCGCTCCGGTTCGAACGGGCGGGCGGCGCGGGCACGGTCCAGCTGACGCAGTGGAACAGCGACGTCACGCTGGTGCCGCCGGGCAGGGGCGACACGGTGGACTACGGGCGCGATCTGCCCAAGTCGTGAGCGGGGGGCGGGAGTTCGGCCGGAATCGGTGGTTCGGCGCGGGCCCGGTGTCTCGGTGCGGGCCGGGTCTTCGGCGCTGACCGGGGCCTCGGTCCGGGTGGGGCGTCGGTCCGGGTGGGGCGTCGCGGCGGGACCCGTACTGGTTCCGGGCGACGCGTCGGCGGGAACCGTGCCGCTTCCGCCGAGGGCCCGCGTCGGCGGGAGCCACGCGGGCTCCCGGGCCGCCGTTACCGGCGGCGTTTGCGTCGGAGGAGCAGTTTCGGGAGGCCGGCCGGGATCTCCTGACGGGTCGTCGCGGGTGTCGCGGGGGGAGCGGCGGCGAGCGACCCGTCGGGCAGTTCCGTACGGGCCTCGTGCGGTACGAGCCGTACCACCCGGCATTCCCGCGCCCAGCGCTCCACCATCGCCTCGCCGTCCGGAGCGTTCAGCCGCTTGCCCTTCAGCTCGGCGACAGCGGCCTCCCAGGCATCCGAGCGGGGCGCGAGCTCAGCCGTCACCGCGCTCCAGGCGACCAGCCTGCCGCCCTTGTCCTTGCTGCGCACCGTGACCTCGGCCGGAGCCCCGTCGGCCAGCCCCGGCAGCGGCTGCTCCCCGGGGCCGTCCCCGACGAGCAGCGCGGCGCCGTCGTGCCAGACATGCCAGAGCGCCCGCACCGGGCCGGTGCCCCGCACCCAGATGAGGCCGGACTTCTTGGTGGCCTCCTCGACGAGGGCCCGCTCCAGGAAGGTCTGTGTCATGCGCCCAGGGTAAGGGCCGCGCCGCGCCCGCAGGCGGGGCAGGTCCGGAGCCCGGGCCGGCCCGGCGGACCCGCCGAAGCCCTCCGGGACCTGTGGTTGCTCCCGGGGGCCCGCGGCGGCCCGCTCAGAGCCAGCCGTTCCGCTTCAGGGTGCGGTGGATGCCCACACACAGGGCCAGGATCCCGACCATCACCATCGGGTAGCCGTACCGCCAGCGGAGTTCGGGCATGTGCTCGAAGTTCATGCCGTACACGCCCGTGATCATCGTCGGTACGGCGATGATGGCCGCCCACGCGGTGATCTTGCGCATGTCCTCGTTCTGGGCGACCGTCGCCTGCGCCAGGTTCGCCTGGAGGATCGAGTTGAGCAGGTCGTCGAAGCCGACCACCTGCTCCTGGACGCGTGCCAGGTGGTCGGCGACATCGCGGAAGTACTTCTGGATGTCCGGGTCGACCAGCCGCATCGGGCGCTCGCTGAGCTGCTGCATCGGGCGCAGCAGCGGCGAGACCGCCCGCTTGAACTCCAGCACCTCACGCTTCAGCTGGTAGATCCGGCCCGCGTCGGTGCCGCGCGAAGAGCCCTTCGCGGGCTCCGAGAAGACATCGATCTCGACCTCGTCGATGTCGTCCTGCACGGCGGACGCGACCGCCAGATAGCCGTCGACCACCTGGTCGGCGATGGCGTGCAGCACGGCCGAAGGGCCCTTGGCGAGCAGTTCGGCGTCCTCCTGGAGCCGGTGGCGCAGCGCGCGCAGGGAGCCCTGGCCGCCGTGCCGGACGGTGATGACGAAGTCCCGTCCGGTGAAGCACATCACCTCGCCGGTCTCGACCACCTCGCTGGTGGAGGTGAGTTCGGCGTGCTCGACGTAGTGGATGGTCTTGAAGACGGTGAAGAGGGTGTCGTCGTACCGCTCCAGCTTCGGCCGCTGGTGTGCGTGCACCGCGTCCTCGACCGCGAGCGGGTGCAGTCCGAACTCGGCCGCGATACCGGAGAACTCCTCCTCGGTCGGCTCATGGAGGCCGATCCAGGTGAATCCGCCGGACTCATGGGCCTGCTTCAGTGCCTCACGCGGCGTCAGGCACTTCTTGCCCGCCACCCGTACGCCGTCCCGGTAGACCGCGCAGTCCACGACCGCGCTGCTGGCCGACGGGTCGCGGGTGGGGTCGTAATTGCTGTGCGTGGAGCTGCTCTTGCGCAGGGAGGGACGGACCGCTGCGCGCAGGTCACGGATCATCGACATGGCGGGGCTCCTTCACGGAGAGGCCGTCGGCGGGCGTGGCACTGCCCGGAATGGGGGCGTATCGAGGTGAAACTCTCATACGTCCGCAAAGCGGGCGGAACCGCGGCGTCGCGTGACGGCGTTCGCTACAGACACGGATCAGACAGAAGCGGGGTGCTCTTCCGGCGTGCGAAATACCATGAGACTCAGGAGGTTTCCCGGTGTGGCGGCCGGGTATGCAGGGTCTCGGGTCACAGAGAACACGAACAGTGCACGGAAGAGCGGCTTGTACTGCACGGTCGACTCGGATCTCGATCCATCGCAGTCCCACCTCCTCCGGCCGGTCCCCCGTAGGGGACAATGATGCTGCCCTGACCAGCGGCCAAGACTATCAGCCGGCTGAAGCGTCAAGCCCCCACTTTGCCTGTTCGATACGCGTTCTATGCTCGGGCCCATGGCAGATGTTCTCGCTCTGGTCGAAGCCCGGCTGCGCTCAGCGCTGGGCGAGCCGGACGCCCGTGCGGCCGTGACATTCCTCGGCACGGACCGGATCGAGGTGCTGCGCTTCGTGGACGCCGGGGACCCGGCCGTCGTCCGCTACGCCACGCTCGGGATGTCCGCGTACCCCATGGCCGACCCGGCCGGCCCCTCACCCGACCACCGCCCCTCGACGAGCCGCTTCGCGGCGCCCCCGTCGGTCTCGTTCGCCGACCCGGTGCAGGGTCCGCGCGCGGAACTGGTGCTCTCGGTACGCGCCGGGCTCGCCGACACCGACAAGGTGCTCAGGCCACTCGCCGTACTGGCCGCTTCGCCCCAGGTGGAAGGGCTCGTGGTGGCCCCGGGGGCCTCGCTCGACCTCGGTGAACCGCTGTGGGGCGGCGCGCCGTTCAGCTCGGTCCTGGTCGCCGAACCCGGGGGACTCGTCGAGGACCTGGAGCTGGACGCGCCGCTGGACCCGGTCCGCTTCCTGCCGCTGCTGCCCATGACGGACAACGAGGCGGCGTGGAAGCGGGTGCACGGGGCCGGGGAGCTCCAGGAGCGCTGGCTGGCACGCGGAACGGACCTGCGCGATCCGCTGCGCAGGTCCGTTCCGCTGGACTGACCGGCTGACCGGCTGACCGGCTGACCGGCTGACCGGCTGACCGGTCCGGTTCACGTGGCGGGACGCGTTCAGTTCACGAAGACCGAAACGCCGTCCTCCGTGGCGTGCGCCGGCTCCAGCTCCTCCGCCTCGTGGGTCAGCGCCCTGCGCCGTACCCACACGACCAGCGCGCCGAGCACCGCGGCGGCGGCGGCCACCACGAAGGGGATGTGGATGTCGGTCCAGCCCTCGATGTGCGGGGCGAGGAAGGGCGCGGCTGCCGCCGCGAACCAGCGGACGAAGTTGTAGCCCGCGCTCGCCACCGGGCGCGGCGCGTCCGAGACGCCGAGCGCCAGCTCCGTGTAGACGGTGTTGTTGAGGCCGATGAAGGCACCGGACAGGATCGTGCAGACGATGGCCGTCGAGTGGCTGCCGTAGCCGAGCACCACCAGGTCGGCGGCGAGCAGCACCAGGGAGACACCCAGCACCTTGAGGGTGCCGAAGCGCTTCTGGAGCCGGGGCGCCACCAGTACGGAGAACACCGCGAGCAGCAGGCCCCAGCCGAAGAAGACCGCCCCCGACTTGTACGGCGTCATGTTCAGCACGAACGGTGTGAAGGCCAGCACCGTGAAGAACGCGTAGTTGTAGAAGAAGGCCGATCCCGCCACCGAGGCGAGCCCGCCGTGGCCGAGCGCCCTGATGGGGTCGAGCAGGGAGGTCTTCCTGGCCGGCTTGGGCTGTTCCTTGAGCAGGAACGAGATGCAGATGAAGCCGATGGCCATCAGGGCCGCGGTGCCGAAGAACGGGTAGCGCCAGCTGGCGTTGCCGAGCAGCGCGCCGACCAGGGGCCCGCAGGCCATACCGAGGCCGAGCGCGGATTCGTACAGCAGGATCGCCGCGGCGCTGCCGCCCGCCGCGGCGCCGACGATGACGGCGAGTGCGGTGGAGACGAAGAGCGCGTTGCCGAGGCCCCAGCCGGCCCGGAAGCCGACCAGCTCGCCGACAGAGCCCGATGTGCCGGAGAGGGCGGCGAAGACCACGACCAGGGCGAGACCCGCCAACAGGGTCTTCTTGCCGCCGATCCGGCTGGAGACCCAGCCGGTGACCAGCATCGCGACGGCCGTGATCAGGAAGTAGGAGGTGAAGAGCAGCGAGACCTGGCTCGGGGTCGCCTGCAGGCCCTTGGCGATGGACGGCAGGATCGGGTCGACGAGCCCGATCCCCATGAAGGCCACGACCGAAGCTCCCGCCGTGGCCCAGACGGCCATCGGCTGGCGCAGGATGCTTCCGGCCCCTTCGTCGAACGGATCCTTTCCTGGCATGGGACGCCCTCACTCTCGGTTGGATCGTGGCGCCGGATCGCCGCGCCAGATCGTTGTGTTATACACATAATAAGTTAGTGAGGCTAATGAGTGCAACATGCATCTAGTTTCCGCACGGGTGCACGGCGGACGGGTGATCGTCCTTGACGTGGTGACGGCCGGGGAGGACCGTTGGGAGGTATGAGGGGCGAACCCAGTTGCCCGAAGTGCGGCGGCCGGGTCAGGGCACCCGGCCTCTTCGCCGACGCGTGGCAGTGCGACGTGCACGGCGTGGTCCATCCGCTGCAGCCGGCGATACCGCCCAGCGTCGAAGCGCTGGAGGTGATCGCCCACCGCGCGCGAGTGCCCGTCTGGATGCCGTGGCCGCTCCCCGTCGGCTGGCTCTTCACCGGAGTGGTCAGCGCGGGCGACGACCGCAGCGGCGGCCGCGCCACCGCCGTCGCCTGCTCGGGCCCCGGCCCGCTGGAAGGCCCGGGGGAACTGCTGCTGGTGGCGGAGGAGCTGGGTGTCGGGCTCGGCGCGCGGTACGCGGGTGTCGAGGGCCCGGACCCCGGCCGGTACATCGACACCGGCAAACCCCCGCAGGCCAAGGTGCTCGCCGCGGGCCGTCCCACTCCGCTCTGGCGCATCGAGTCCCCCACCGACCGGGCGGTCTTCGCAGGCGAGGCGCGCGGGCTCTGGCTGTGGGCGATCCTCTGGCCCGAGCAGTCGGGGCTGCTGATGTACGACGAACTGGTCCTGACCGACCTGCGGGAGGTCGGCACGGAAGTGGAACTGCTGCCGTGCGGCGCGCTCTCGCCGCGCATCCTGGGCTGAGGGCGGGCACCGGGCCGGAACCGGAGGCGGACGGGCAGTGCGCCCCCGGCGGACCGGAGGCGGACGGCGGGGCGCCCGCGGCGGACCGGAGGGGTGAGCCGCCCGGAGACCGGTCCGGCCAGGACAGCTCCGTATGCCGGTTACCCTTGAGCGTCCCCTGGTGGATGGACCGTCCTACGTCACCGAGCTCCGGAGTCCCGCGTCGTGCGCATCGACCTGCACACCCACTCCACGGCATCGGACGGTACGGACACCCCGGCCGAGCTGGTGCGTCACGCGGCAGCCGCCGGACTCGACGTCGTCGCGCTCACCGATCACGACTCCACCCGCGGCCACGCGGAAGCCCGTGCGGCGCTGCCCGCCGGGCTGACCCTGGTCACCGGTGCCGAGCTCTCCTGCCGCTTCGGTGGCGCCGACGGGGTCGGTATGCACCTGCTCGCGTATCTCTTCGACCCCGAGGAGCCGGAGCTGCTGCGCGAGCGCGAACTCGTACGGGACGACCGCGTCCCGCGGGCCCGCACCATGGTCCGCAAGCTCCAGGAGCTGGGTGTCCCGGTCACCTGGGAGCAGGTGGAGCGCATCGCGGGGGACGCATCCCTGGGCCGTCCGCACATCGCGACCGCCCTGGTCGAGCTGGGTGTCGTCGAGACCGTGTCCGATGCCTTCACCGCCGAGTGGCTGGCCGACGGCGGACGCGCGTACGCCGAGAAGCACGAACTCGACCCCTTCACCGCGATCCGGCTGGTCAAGCAGGCAGGCGGCGTCACGGTCATCGCCCACCCGCGGGCCGTCAAGCGGGGCAGGGTGGTGCCCGAGTCCGCGATAGCGGAGCTGGCCGCCTGCGGTCTCGACGGCATCGAGGCCGATCACATGGACCACGACGAGCCCACCCGCGCCCGGCTGCGCGGGCTCGCCGGTGAGCTGGGGCTGCTCGTCACGGGCTCCAGCGACTACCACGGCAGCCGGAAGACCGTGCAGCTCGGAGCGTGTACGACCCACCCCGAGGTGTACGGCGAGATCACCCGGCGCGCGACCGGGGCCTTCCCGGTGCCGGGCGCCGGCGGACCCGCCGTATAGGGCCTCCGCCCGGACCACGCCGGACCCGTACGGGTCCGGGGCCCGGTGCCGCCCGCCCCTCCTCCACTGCGCCGCCTTCCGGTGTGCCGCCGTGCCGCGCTCCGCGCGCACTCCGCGGTGCCACCCTCCGGCGCCGGGCCGCTTCCGCGCGCCGGCGCCGCTTCCCCCGCTCACTCTCTCCACGCAAGCAAGGCTCACTGTGTTCGACGTCGCCGTTTTCGGATCCCTCTTTGTCACGCTTTTCGTGATCATGGACCCCCCGGGGATCACCCCGATCTTCCTCGCCCTCACCGCGGGCCGCCCCGCCAAGGTCCAGCGCCGGATGGCCGGACAGGCGGTGGCGGTGGCCTTCGGGGTGATCACCGTCTTCGGTCTGCTGGGCCAGCAGATCCTGGACTACCTGCATGTCTCCGTACCGGCGCTGATGATCGCCGGCGGGCTGCTCCTGCTGCTCATCGCGCTCGACCTGCTCACCGGCAAGACCGACGAGCCGACGCAGACGAAGGACGTCAATGTGGCGCTGGTGCCACTGGGTATGCCGCTGCTCGCGGGGCCCGGTGCGATCGTCTCGGTGATCCTCGCGGTGCAGCACGCGTCCACCGCGACCCAGCAGGTGTCCGTGTGGGCCGCCATCGTCGCCATGCATGTCGTCCTCTGGCTGACCATGCGGTACTCGCTGCTGATCATCAGGGTGATCAAGGACGGCGGTGTGGTGCTGGTGACCCGGCTCGCCGGGATGATGCTGTCCGCGATCGCCGTGCAGCAGATCATCAACGGCGTCACCCAGGTCATCAAGGCCGGATGAGCGCACCCGGCCCGGCTGCTGGGCCGCCCCGGCCGCCGGGACGCACAGCGCCCCCGTGCATCTGCACGGGGGCGCTTCCTCTGAACATTCTTACGGTGTTACGAGGCCGAGGTGTCGGCCGGCCGGATGTAGATGCGCTGGCCGATTGCGGCGGCCTGCTGCACGATCCGGTTGACGGAGGCGGCGTCTACGACGGTGCTGTCCATGGCGGAGCCATCGACGTCGTCGAGTCGCATGATTTCGAAGCGCAAGGCTTCTCCCTTCGTCTGATCCTCCTGCAGGAGAACTACTGGTGCGGGCTCTGAACAGTCTTGTCCCGCGTTGATTCCGGACGATTCCCCGTCCGTTAAGAGGTGATTGCGTCGTGCGTGTGCAACACGTTCCGTAGGACCTAACGAGTTGCCACCGGCAAACATTCCCTACGCTAAAGAAAATTTTCGCGAGCCTAACGACCGATGGGTCGGGCCGCCGGTTGTGCTGACTCCGGGACGCCACGGAGAATGAACCCCGTATGAACGATCCAGATATCAGTGCCCAGCTGGAGCGCACCAACGCGCTCCTCCAGCGCGTGCTCTCCGAGGTGTCCAAGACACCCTCCACGCACGCGATCTTCGTCGATGCCGGATATGTGTACGCCGCCGCCGGGCTGCTGGTCACCGGCAACGAGGACCGCAGATCGTTCGACCTCGACACGGAGGGCCTGATCGAGGCGTTCATCGACAAGGCGCGGACCATCTTCGCGGACAGCAGGCTGCTCCGGCTGTACTGGTACGACGGTGCCCGGCGCCGTATCCACACCCCCGAGCAGCAGTCCATCGCCGAACTGCCGGACGTCAAGGTCAGACTCGGCAATCTGAACGCCAACAACCAGCAGAAGGGCGTCGACTCACTGATCCGCACGGATCTGGAGTCACTCGCCCGGCACCGCGCGATCAGCGACGCCGTGCTGGTCGGCGGGGACGAGGACCTGGTCTCGGCGGTCGAGTCGGCCCAGGGGTACGGGGCGCGGGTCCATCTCTGGGGCATCGAGGCGGGGGAGGGCCGCAACCAGGCGGAACCGCTGCTCTGGGAGGTCGACAGTCAGCGCACCTTCGACCTGGACTTCTGGAAGCCGTACGTGGGACGGCGCCCCGTCACGGTCTACGAGGAGGGGACGCCCCCGCCGTCCCGCGATGACGTCCGCTTCGTCGGTGCGCAGATCGCCGCGACCTGGCTCGCCGAACGCGGCCGCCAGACCCTGGCCGAACTGCTGCCGGGGCGGCCCTATCTGCCGGGTCCGGTGGACCAGGATCTGCTGGTCGACGCGGAACGGCTGCTCCAGCGGTCCCTGCGCGGCCACGGCGATCTGCGACGGGCGCTGCGCGACGGCTTCTGGAACCATCTCCAGTCGCAGTACTGATCCGTGGCCGTCCGCCGGGGTTTCAGCCCTGCGCGTCCCAGAAAGCGGTCAGCGCCTCGGCCGTCCGCTCGGGCCGGTCGGTGTTGGGAGAGTGTTCGGCGCCCTCGATCACGCTCCGCACTGCCCCGAGCCGTACGGCCATCTCGTCCAGCAGCGGCACCGGCCAGGTGTCGTCGCTCTCGCCGGAGACGACATGCCGGGCAAGCGGGAGCGCGGCCAGCTCGTCCACCCGGTCCGGCTCGGTCGCCAACTGCCGCCCCGTGGCTATGAGCTGGGCCGGATTGTGCATCAACCAGCGCCTGCGCAGGGCCGGTTCGTCACCGTCCTCGGCGTCCTCGGCGTCCTGCGGCGGACCCATCGCGCGCATCGCGTCCCACACCTGCTCCATGCTCAGCCGGGCGAGCGCGTCGGTCAGCAGCCTGATCTTCTGCTGCTGGACGTCGGCGACCTCGGCCGGGCCGGACGAGATCAGCGTGAGCGACGCGAAGGGCGCCGGGTCCAGCAGCACCGCCGCGCGGGCGATCTGACCGCCGAGCGAGTGCCCGACCAGATGTACGGGGGCGCCGACGGCCGCTGCCTGGGCCAGTACATCCCGGGCCAACTCGGCCTGGGAGTAGGCGTCTTGGTCGTCCGGGCCGGGCGTCTCGTACTGTCCCCGCCCGTCGACCGCGACCACGCGGTAACCCGCTGCGGCGAGCGGCGGGAGCATCGCGCTGAAGTCCTCCTTGCTCCCGGTGAACCCGGGGAGCAGCAGCGCGGCGGGCCTGGCCCCGGGGGCCGGGGACCCGGCGGCGGGGGCCACCAGTGAGGCGAAGGTGCCGCGGGAGGTCCGCAGGGGGCCGGAGTGCGTGCCGGGCGGTGGCGCGAAGGTAAGAGGCCTGCTCATGCCATGAGGCTAGCGCCTCGGCGACCGGCGTTCGCCCCTGGTGTACGCCCTGCTGCGGTACCGGCACGGCAAACGTCGCGGCACTCGTCGGGGCGCCCCTTGCGGCGCTCGCTGTGGCACCCGTCATGACGCCCCGGCCCGGCACCCGCCGCCCCCTCCGAATGCACAAGTCCGTTCGGAGGGACGGGATTCCGGCCGGAGGGACGGGATTCCGGCCGGACCGCCGAGGGGGCGCACCGGGATCCGCCCCGGCCGGGGTGACCGGCCGGCTGCCCCGTCGCCCGTCCCGGCGTCACCGGTGTCTGCGGCGGCTGCGCTCCGGGGAGGCGGTTACGGGCGGGCCGGACAGACCGATGGCCCGGCCCCCGTCGACAGGGGGCCGGGCCATCATCGGTCGTCGCCGGTCTCAGCTCTCGGGCTGGGCCGCCTTCGGCGTCCTCGTGCGGTGGCGCCTCGGCTTCGCTTCGGCGGTCTCCGCACCGGCCGCCGGAGCGTCGGCCGTCTTGGCACCGGTTGTCTTGGCGGCGGCCACCGGTGCCTCCGCCTCGGCCGACTCCGTGGTGGCCTTGGCCGTCCGGGTCCTGGTCCGCTTCGGCTTGACCGCAGGTGCCTCCTGCTCGGGAGCGGCCGGAGCCACCACCGCGGCCTCGGCCACCGCGGTCTGCGCGTCCGCGGCGCTGCTCGACCGCGTACGGCGGCGGCGGCGCGGAGCGCGTACCTCGTCGGTGCCGTCCGCCGGGGCGGCCTGGCCGGTCACGGCCTGTGCCGCGGGTGCGGCGGCGCCGGTCTCCGCGAGCGGTGTGCCGCCGCGGGTGCGCCTGCGCTGGCGGGGCGTACGCGGAGCGCGCTCCTCCTTCACGGCGGGCGCCGGCGCGGACGCCCTGCGGCCGCGGCCGCCCGTCTCGCCCAGGTCCTCGACCGCTTCCGCACCGAGCCCGGCGCGGGTGCGCTCCGCGCGCGGCAGGACGCCCTTCGTACCGGCGGGGATCCCCAGCAGCTCATAGAGGTGCGCCGAGGTCGAGTAGGTCTCCTCCGGCTCGTCGAACGGCAGGTCCAGCGCCTTGTTGATCACCTTCCAGCGCGGGATGTCGTCCCAGTCGACCAGGGTGATCGCGGTACCCGACTTGCCCGCGCGGCCGGTGCGGCCGATGCGGTGCAGATACGTCTTCTCGTCCTCGGGGGACTGGTAGTTGATGACGTGGGTCACATCGTCCACATCGATACCGCGGGCCGCGACATCGGTGCAGACGAGGACGTCGACCTTGCCGTTGCGGAAAGCGCGGAGCGCCTGTTCGCGGGCGCCCTGGCCGAGGTCGCCGTGGACCGCGCCGGAGGCGAAACCGCGGCTTGAGAGCTGTTCGGCGATGTCGGCAGCCGTCCGCTTCGTACGGCAGAAGATCATCGCGAGCCCGCGGCCGTCCGCCTGGAGGATGCGCGAGACCAGCTCGGGCTTGTCCATGGAGTGGGCGCGGAAGATGTGCTGCGTGATGTTCGCCACCGTCTGGCCCTCGCCGTCCGGCGAGGTCGCGCGGATGTGCGTGGGCTGCGACATGTAGCGGCGGGCCAGGCTGATGACCGCGCCGGGCATGGTCGCCGAGAACAGCATGGTCTGGCGCCGGGTCGGCAGCATGCTCATGATGCGCTCGACGTCGGGGAGGAAGCCCAGGTCTAGCATCTCGTCGGCCTCGTCCAGGACGAGCGCACGGATGTGACCGAGGTTGAGCTTCTTCTGACCTGCCAGGTCGAGCAGCCGGCCCGGGGTGCCGACGATGATGTCGACGCCCTTCTTCAACGCCTCGACCTGCGGCTCGTAGGCCCGGCCGCCGTAGATGGCGAGCACCCGGACGTTACGGACCTTGCCCGCGGTCTGCAGATCGTTGGTGACCTGCTGGCACAGCTCACGGGTGGGAACGACGACGAGCGCCTGGGGAGCGTCGGTCAGCTGGTCGGGCTTGGCCCGGCCCGCCTCGACGTCGGCGGGGACGGTGACGCGCTCAAGGAGCGGCAGTCCGAAGCCGAGCGTCTTGCCGGTGCCGGTCTTGGCCTGGCCGATGACGTCGGAGCCGGAGAGCGCGACGGGGAGCGTCATCTCCTGGATGGGGAAGGGGGACGTGATGCCGACGGCCTCAAGGGCTTCGGCGGTCTCGGTGAGAATACCGAGGTCTCGGAACGTAGTCAGGGTGCTGCCTCTTCTGTGAGACGCGGACCGAGGCGAACAAGGGGGTCGTACCGTGCCGACCGGCACGGGACCACTGCCATCGCTCAAGCGCTCGTGCCGCTGAGGGGGCCCCTCACATCGGATCGGTGAGGGCGGTCAAGTGGAGCCGATCGGGCCACCGACCGGGCATCCTCATTCGGATGGCATGCCGAACATGCTGAACATTCGGCAGGCGCATTACCACTGTACCCCCAAATCGCGCAGGTGCGTGGGGTGAATTCATCAGGAGACCAAGGCCACATCGGTCGTCCGCGCCCGCAGGGGCCTCTTTCGGCACCTCTTTTTCTGCTCTCTTTCCGCCGGTCGCAGGGGCACCGCAGGGTCTTCGCACGCTTCCCACCAGGGGTGTACGTACGCCCCTCCCGCCCCGCACCCGCGGGGAGCCGGGGCCGCGCTCGGCAATTCGCCCGCGGCGGCCGGAGCGCTATTGTGCCGTCCATGCAGACGCCTGACACCGCCAAGGAACAGACCGGTATCGCCGCGCAGAACTGGGACACGGCGTCGGCCGACCCGCAATACCACGCCGCGGTCGTGGACCTGCTCGGGGCACTCGCGTACGGCGAGCTGGCGGCCTTCGAGCGCCTCGCCGAGGACGCCAAGCTCGCGCCGACACTGGGTGACAAGGCGGCGCTGGCGAAGATGGCGTCCGCCGAGTTCTCCCACTTCGAGCGGCTGTCCGACCGGCTGGCCGCGATCGACGTGGAGCCGACCGCGTCGATGGAGCCGTTCGCGCAGGCCCTGGACGACTTCCACCGCCAGACCGCGCCGTCGGACTGGCTGGAGGGACTGGTCAAGGCGTACGTCGGCGACTCGATCGCGAGTGACTTCTACCGCGAGGTCGCGGCCCGCCTCGACTCCGACACCCGGGAGCTGGTGCTCGGCGTGCTCGACGACACGGGCCACGGCAACTTCGCCGTCGAGAAGGTACGCGCGGCGATCGAGGCGGAGCCGCGGGTCGGCGGACGCCTGGCGCTGTGGGCGCGGCGGCTGATGGGCGAGGCCCTGAGCCAGGCCCAGCGGGTGGTGGCCGACCGGGACGCGCTCTCCACGATGCTGGTGGGCGGCGTGGCGGACGGCTTCGACCTCGCGGAGGTGGGCCGGATGTTCACCAGGATCACCGAGGCCCACACCAAGCGGATGGCGGCCCTGGGCCTGGCGGCCTGACGGACAGCACCCCACCGAAGAGCACCCCACGCGGACAGCGGCCCCGGGCCTGACGGACAGCGGCCCCGGCCCGGTCGCGTACGGACTTCCCGGCCGCGACCGGGCCTCCCGGCCCGGACGTGACCGGCGCGCTCCGGGCCTACACCGCAGCCGAGCGGCGGATGCGGTGGACCGGGCGGACCAGCAGGGAGAGCACCACCGCTGCGATCACCACCGCGCCCAGCAGCACCAGCGGCGCGTGGCCGGGGCCGAGTGCCGAGCGGGTGAGGAAGGCGCCGAAGAGGGCGCCGACCGGGCCGGTGGCCAGGACCACGTGCCGGGACGGCAGGCGGGTGGGCAGCTTGCGGATCGCGCACCAGGCCAGGGCCAGGCCGAGCAGTACTGATGCGAAGGCTTCCCAGAGCATGTCTTCCCTTCCGGCGCGCCAGTGGTGGATCAGCCGTGAGCTGACAGAACCTTTACTGATCTCGGTCTTACCCGGTGCCCGCGGAACGCAATCCCGGCCGCTGCCGGACCACACGCACGGGGACGGCCCGGCGGTCGTGTTGACCGCCGGGCC
>NZ_JBHYWP010000102.1:0-21740 GCF_042751845.1 Streptomyces sp. NPDC059398
GGGCCCGGGTCCCAACCCGCCCGCGGCCCTTGCGGCGTTCCTGTCCCGGCCCCCGACGTCAGGGCCGTCGGTCAGGTGGGTCCGGCCCCCGCCGGGGCCGTGAAGACCCGCTCCAGCAGGTCGGTGAGGGTGGCCCGGTCGGCCTCGGGCAGCGCTTCGAGAGCGGCGAGCGTCGTGTGCATCCCGGCCCGGATCGCGTCGACGGTGCGCTCGCCCTCCGGGGTCAGCAGGACGTTCTTGACCCGACGGTCGGTCGGGCTCGGCTCCCGGCGTACGAGTGCGCGCTTCTCCAGCCGGTCGATGATCCCGGTCATATTGGAGGCGTCGCAGGCCAGCGTGGTCGCCAGGCCGCGCATCGCGGACGGGCCCCGGCGCAGCACGCCGAGCGTCCTGCCCTGGCTGGCGGTGAGCCCCTCGGCGGCGGCCGCGGCCGTGAAGTCGCCGTAGTAGGCACCGAGCGAGACCGAGAGCAGCTCCATGAGCCGGCCGGTGCCGGGCCCTGGGGATACGCCGGGTCCGGGCCCGGGAGTTTCTGGCATGGGCGGATGCTACGCCAGAAAAGTTGACCATCTCAAATACTTCGACGGCGGCGTATGGCCGCATACAGCGGCGGGCGCCACCGTATGCGGCAGGCAGAACGGGCCGGGACGGATGGCGCCCCGCCCGGCCCGGTTTCACGCCCCGGAAGGATCTGCTGTCACCCGTGCACCAGGAAGTCCCGGGCGATGTTCTCGGCGGCCTGCTCAAGGAGCGGGCCCGCCTCGGCGATACAGCGCTCCACGTCCGGCTCCAGCTCCGTGAGGGCGTACGCACGGCGGATGCCCGCCCTGCCGAGGACCTCGGCCGGGAGTGTGAGGCGCCCGCAGACCGCGACGACCTCCTTGCCCGCCGCCCTCGCCGCCGCGGCGACACCGGCCGGTGCCTTGCCGTGCAGGGTCTGCTCGTCGAGCGAGCCCTCGCCGGTGACGACCAGCGTCGCCCTGGCCAGCGCGGGAGCGAAACCCAGTACGTCGAGCATCACGTCGATACCCGCGCGGAAGCTCGCCCCCAGGCCGACCAGCGCCCCGAAGCCGATTCCGCCGGCCGCGCCGGCCCCGGGCGCCAGAGCGGCCTCCGCGGCCTCGGGACCGATGGACTTCTCCAGTACGGAGGCGAAGTGCGCCAGCGCCGAGTCCAGCGTCGCGACCTGCTCGGGGGACGCGCCCTTCTGCGGCCCGTACACCGCGGGTGCGCCCTTGGGCCCGGTCAGCGGATTGTCCACGTCACTGGCGAGCACGATCTCCGTACCCGCGAGACGGGGGTCCAGACCGGACAGATCGGCGGTGACCAGTTCGCTCAGTCCCCCGCCGCCCGGCCCCACGGGCTGTCCCTCGGCGTCCAGGAAGCGGGCTCCGAGCGCGGCCAGCATGCCGGCACCGCCGTCGGTCGTGGCGCTGCCGCCCACCCCGAAGACGAGGGAGGCGGCCCCGGCGTCGAGCGCCGCGCGCAGCAGCTCCCCCGAGCCGTATGTCGTGGCGGTGAGCGGCGCGAACACGCCGGCGGGGAGGTGCTGGAGGCCGGATGCCTCGGCCATCTCCACCACGGCCACCCCGTCGCGCAGCGCGAACGCCGCGGTCACCGGCCCGCCGAGTGGCCCGGTGACCCGTACCTCGTGCCGTTCGAACCCGGCCGCGAGCGCGGCAGCGACGGTGCCGTCCCCGCCGTCGGCGACGGGCAGCGTCTCGACCTCCACACCGGGAACGATCCGCCGCAGACCGGCCGTCACCCGCTCGGCGACCTCCACGGCCGTGAGGGACCCCTTGAATTTGTCGGCCGCCACGAGCACCCGTGCGGCTTCAGTTACTGCTCCGTCCGTCACCTTGTTTATCCCTTGCTTTCGAACAGGCAGTCGCGCCGCTCCGACCCTATCCGCACCACCCGCCCGCTGCCCATGGGGACCGGTCAGAAGAGGGTGCACTCGCGCGGCTCGCCCGGCTCGGTGCCGCCGGTACTCCTGCCGGTGCCGCCGGACTCGAAGGCCAGCAGCCGCTGCTTGCGGCCGAGTCCGCCGCCGTACCCGGTGAGGCTGCCGGTCGAGCCGATGACCCGATGGCACGGGACGATGATCCCGACCGGGTTCTTGCCGTTCGCCAGACCCACGGCCCGTGAGGCGCCGGGGCTGCCGAGCCGGTCGGCGAGGTCCCCGTACGAGCGCGTCTCGCCGTACGGGATCTGCCGCAGCTGCTCCCAGACACCGCGCTGGAAGGGCGTGCCCGCCAGGTGCAGCTCCACCGTGAACTCGGTCAGCGCGCCGTCGAAGTACGCGGCCAGTTCCTCCCTCACCTGTCCGAAGGGGCGGGGGTCGGGCTCGCCGAAGGTCTCTTCGGGCGGCCGGTGGCGCTGCTCGGTCATGTACAGGCCGCTCAGCACGCCGTCGGTCGCCACGAGCGTGAGCGGGCCGTACGGGCTGTCGACCACGGTGTGCCGTTTCACGGCCGGGTTCGCTGACATGGGGTGCTCCTCTCGCCGGAACTTCCGGGTTCAGACGGGCAGTTGGTTGATGGGGTGGGAGTCGGTCGCCCACAGGTACTGCACGGCGTACGCCCGCCAGGGCCGCCAGGCCGCGGCCCTCGCGGTGAGCGCCGCCGGGGTCGAAGGCAGTCCCAGTCCTCCGGCCGCCCGCCGGACGCCGAGGTCGGTGGGGAGGAAGGCGTCCGGGTCGCCGAGGGCGCGCATCGCGATGACCTCGACCGTCCAGGGCCCGAAGCCGGGCAGGCCGAGGAGGCGGCCGCGGGTCTCGTCCCAGTCGGTGTCCACCCCGAGCGTCAGCGACCCGTCCGCGAGTGCGCCGACCAGGGTGGTCAGTGTGGTGCGCCTGCTGCGGGGAAGCGCGAGGGACTCCGGGTCGAGAGCGGCCAGGGCCTGCGGTGACGGGAAGAGATGGGTGAGACCGCCCCTGGCGTCCTCGACGGGCTCCCCGTGTGCGCGGACCAGCCGGGCGGCGTGGGTGCGGGCCGCCGCCGTCGAGACCTGCTGGCCGAGCACAGCCCGTACGGCGAACTCCACCGCGTCGACGGTACGGGGCACCCGCCGGCCGGGGGCCTTGTCGACCAGCGGCGCCAGCAGCGGGTCGTTGCGCAGCTCGCCGTCGACGGCGACCGGGTCGGCGTCGAGGTCGAGCAGCCAGCGGCAGCGGCTGATGGCATGGGTGAGGTCGCGCAGATCGGTGAGGGAGAGCAGACAGCCGATGTGGTCGGGGTGCGGGGTGAGTTCGGCGATGCCGTGCCCGTACGGGAGGGAGAGCGTCCTGCGGTACGCGCCGTCCCGCCACTCCTCGACGCCGGGAACCCCGGTCGCCGCGAGATGGCCGAAGAGGTTGTCGGGGTTGAGGGGCGCGCGGAACGGGAGCCGGAGCGGGATGGTGCCCGGGGCGTGCGGCTGCGCGCCGCGGGCGGCGCGGGTGCGCAGTTCGCCGGGGGCGAGCGCGAAGACCTCGCGGACCGTGTCGTTGAAGGTGCGGACGGAGGAGAACTCGGCGGCGAACGCCACGTCCGCCATGGGCAGTCCGGTGGTCTCGATGAGGATGCGCGCCGTCTGGGCGCGCTGTGCGCGGGCGAGGGCCAGCGGTCCGGCTCCCAGCTCGGCGAGGAGCTGGCGCTCGATCTGCCGGGTCGAGTATCCGAGCCGGCCGGCGAGACCGGGCACGCCTTCCCGGTCGACGACGCCGTCCCGGATGAGGCGCATCGCGCGGGCCACGGCGTCGGCTCGGGCGTTCCACTCCGGGGAGCCGGGGCTGGTGTCGGGGCGGCACCGTTTGCAGGCGCGGAAGCCGGCCTGCTGGCAGGCGGCGGCGCTCGGGTAGAAGGTCATGTTCTCGACCTTGGGCGGCACGACCGGACAGCTGGGGCGGCAGTAGATCCTGGTGGTCAGCACGGCCGTGAAGAACCAGCCGTCGAAGCGGGCGTCCTTCGACTGGACGGCCCTGACGCAGCGCTCGGTGTCGGTGTGCATGGCTCCAGCATCGGCCACCCGGCCTCCGGCGGCTGGCGAGAATCCGACATCTGCCTCCGCCGGGTGGCTGCCCCCGGGCCGCTGGCGGATCCCGGCCGGGCCTCGGCCGTCCGGCGCCCTGCCGCGCCGCTCAGGGGCGCAGCCCGTCCGGCCCGTCCGGCGCAGCCGCCCGGCCACGCCCATCGGGTACGGCCGAGCTCAACCGTCCGGCCGCCCGGCTCAGGTCCGGCGCCGCCCGGCTCAGCTCCGGCGCAGCCGCCGCCATACGGCCTTCGCCGCGTTGTGCCCCGACATGCCGTGGACGCCGGGGCCTGGCGGGGTCGCCGCCGAGCAGAGGTACACCGCGGGGTGCGAGGTCGTGTACGGGAAGAGGGAGAGCTTGGGCCGCAGGAGCAGTTGCAGCCCGGAGGCGGCGCCGCAGGCGATGTCGCCGCCCACATAGTTCGCGTTGCGCGCGAAGAGCTCGGGGGGTCCCGCGGTGGCGCGGGCGAGCACCCGGTCGCTGAATCCCGGGGCGAAGCGCTCGATCTGCCGCTCGACGGCCTCGGTGAGGTCGCCTTCCCAGCCGTGCGGCACATGTCCGTACGCCCAGAAGACCTGTTTGCCCTCGGGCGCCCTGGACGGGTCGACCAGGCTGGGCTGGGCGCTGATCAGGAAGGGGGTCTCGGGGGCGTGGCCGCCGGCCGCCTGGCGCAGCGCCGTGCCGATCTCCCGGCTGCTGGGGCCGATCTGCACGGTCCCGGCGGTGCGGGGGGCCTCCGCCGTCCAGGGCACCGGGCCGTCCAGCGCGTAATCGATCTTGAAGACGCTCGCCCCGTACCGGTATCCGTCGTAGGCCCGGCCGAGACCGGCGATGCGCGCGGCGGCGGTCGGTGAGGTGTCGAAGACGTACGCGCGGGCCGGCGGCAGGTCGTCGAGCCGCTTCACCTCGAAGCCGGTGTGCACGACGCCGCCCAGATCGCGCAGATATCCGGTCAGCGCGTCGGAGATGGACTGCGACCCGCCGCGCGGCAGCGGCCAGCCGCCCTCGTGCGCGGCGAGTGCGAACATCAGCCCGACCGCGCCGGTGGCCAGGCCGTCGAGCGGGGCGATGACATGGGCCACCAGACCGGCGAACAGCGCACGCGCGCGGTCGTCGCGGAAGCGCTTCATCAGCCAGGTGGACGGCGGGAGCCCGGTCAGCCCGAAGCGGGCGAGGGTCACCGGATCGCGCGGCAGCGCGGTGAGCGGCAGGGACATGAAGTCCCTGGCCAGCGTGGGCCAGCGGCCGAGGAAGGGAGCGACGAGCCTGCGGTACGCGCCCGCGTCACGCGGTCCGAAGGACGCGGCGGTCTCGGCGACCGAGCGGGACAGCACGGCGGCGGTGCCGTCGTCGAAGGGGTGCGCCATGGGCAGTTCGGGGTGCAGCCACTCCAGGCCGTACCGGTCGAGGGGCATGGTCTTGAAGACCGGTGAGCCGACACCCAGCGGGTGGACGGCGGAGCAGGGGTCGTGGCGGAAGCCGGGGAGGGTGAGCTCCTCGGTGCGCGCGCCCCCGCCGACGGTGCCCCGGGCCTCGAAGACCTCGACCGCGAATCCGCGGCGGGCCAGCTCCACGGCGGCGGTCAGCCCGTTGGGCCCCGCCCCCACGACGACAGCATCGAGCATCGACGGCACCTTCGGACTCCTTCGTCAGCCGACGGCCAGAGGGCCCAAGGATATTCCCGCGCACCGACAGCGCAGCCGGGGGTAGCGTCATGGCCGATGAATCCGATGAATCCGGTGATCGAGACCATGGCGGACCGGCTGCGGGGCGTTCGCGGCATCAGCGCGGTGGCCCTCGGCGGAAGCCGCGCGCGAGGCACCGAACGCCCCGGCTCCGACTGGGATCTCGGCCTCTACTACCGCGGCACCCCGGACACGGCGGCGCTCGCCGCGCTCGCCTCCGAGCTGGCGGACCGGCCCGTCGACGTGGCGGGCCCCGGCGGCTGGGGCCCCTGGGTCGACGGCGGTGCCTGGCTCACCGTCGGCGGTGTGGCGGTCGACTGGATCCTGCGCGACCTCGACCGGGTGGAGCGGGTCTGGTCGCAGTGCCGCGTAGGCCGCTACGAGGTGGGGGTGCAGCCGGGACATCCGCTCGGGTTCTGGTCCCCCGCCTACCCCGGCGAGGTGGCGCTCTGCCGCGTACTCGCCGATCCCTCGGGGGAGTTGACGGCGCTGCGCGAGGAGACGCGCCGCTATCCGGAGCCGCTCCGTGCGGCCCTGGCGGAGGCGGCCTGGGAGGCGGAGTTCTCGGTGGCCGCCGCCCGTAAGTCCGCGGGTGGCGGCGACACCTTGCATGTCTCGCTCTGCCTCTCCCGTGCCTTCGGCGTCCTGGCCCAGTCCCTGCACGCCCACCACCGTGTGTGGTGCGTCAACGAGAAGGGCGCGCTGGCGGCGGCCGCCGCGCTGCCGCGGGCGCCGGCCCGCTTCGCCGAGCGGGTGGCGTCGGCGCTGCGCGCACTCGACCCGGCGGCCGTGGAGGCGGCGTCCGCCCTGGTCGCGGAGGTACGCGCGGTGCTCGGCACCGGCGGCTGACAGTCCGGGCGGCGCGACGGAGGCCGGACCGGGCGCGGCGCGGCTCGCGGCTCGCGGCTCGCGGCTCGCGGCTCGCCGACGGTCCGGGCGGCGCGGCGACGGCGAACCCGACGTATTGCGTCAGCTCTCCCCCTCCGGGATGGGCGGCGGCCGGGTCTCAGGTCCCGGCCGCCAGCAGCTGCCGCACCCGGTGGGCGGTCGCGGCGTCACGGGCGGCCGTGAACGGGAGCGCGTTGCCGCCCGTCACCCGGAACGGCTCGCCCATGAGCGTCAGATGGGCACCGCCCGCCTCCTCCACGAGAAGCAGTCCTGCCGCGTGGTCCCAGGCCAGTTCCCAGCTGAACGCCACGGCGTCGAGCGCGCCCCTGGCGATGGCCAGGTACTCCAGGCCCGCCGAGCCGCACGGCCTGGTCCTGATGCCCTCGGTGCGAAGGGCGAGCAGCGCGTTCTTCTGCTCGGGTGTGGTGAAGTCCGGGTGCGATGTGGCCACCCGGAGCTCCGCGCCGGGCGCGGGCGAACCGGCCTTCAGCGGCTCCCCGTTGAGGCGGGCGCCACCGCCCCGTACGGCGACGGCCATCTCGTCCAGCGCCGCCGCGTACGTCCAGGAGGCGAGCACCTCGCCGTGGTGGGCGAGCGCCACCAGGGTGCAGAAGCCCGGCTCGCCGCGCACGAACTGGCGGGTGCCGTCGACCGGGTCGACGATCCAGACGGGCGCGTCGCCGCGTATCGCCGCGTACGAGGACGGGTCCGCGGCGACGGCCTCCTCACCGACCACCACCGAGCCGGGCAGCAGTGCGGTGAGGGCGGCCGTGAGGTGTTCCTCGGCGCCGCGGTCGGCCACCGTCACCAGGTCGTGCGGACCGCTCTTCTCCGCGATCTCGTGCGCGGCGAGCTGCCGGAAGCGCGGCAGGATCTCAGCGGCGGCCGCCTCGCGAACCACCGTGTCGACCTCGGTCAAATCCCTGGTCAGTAGCTGTTCGGTCATGCCCCCATCTCAGCACACGCCGGTGAAGGCACCGCACCGGTTCAGCGTCCGACCGCGTAACCCTGCATGCCGCGCGGGTTCGCCGCCGCGCTCAGCACCCCGGTCAGCGGGTCACGGGCGACCGCGCACAGCCTGCCCTCGGACCAGGCGCCGCCGACCGTGACGTCATGGCCGCGGCGGCGCAGCTCCGCGATGGTCTCCTCGCCGATCCGGGACTCGACGGTGACGCTGCCGGGCCGCATGGCGCGCGGGAAGAAGGAGCCGGGGAAGGAGTTGTTGTGCCAGTTCGGGGCGTCGATCGCGCCCTGGAGATCCAGACCGCCGCGGACCGGGGCGGTCAGCGCGACCGCCAGGAAGAAGTGCAGCTGCCACTGGTCCTGCTGGTCGCCGCCCGGCGTCCCGAAGGCGAGCACCGGCACTCCGTCGCGCAGGGCGAGCGAGGGGGTGAGGGTGGTGCGCGGACGGCGGCCAGGAGTGAGCGAGTTCGGCAGACCCTCGTCCAGCCAGGTCATCTGGAGCCGGGTACCGAGCGGGAAGCCCAACTCGGGCACCACCGGGTTGGACTGGAGCCAGCCGCCGCTCGGGGTCGCCGAGATCATGTTGCCCCAGCGGTCCACGATGTCGAGGTGGCAGGTGTCGCCGCGGGTGGCGCCGTCCCCGGCGACGGTCGGCTCGCCCGCTCCGGCCGCCGGGATGGCCAGGGCGTCGAACCCGGGCTCGCCCGCCGCCACTGCGGTGGCGTGCCCGCTGAGCCGGGGCGTGCGCCCTCCGGGGCTGCCGGGGCGCAGTTCGTGCGAGGCAGCGCCGGTGATCAGGGCGCGGCGCTCCGCGTTGTACGGAGCGGAGAGGAGCGTGTCGAGCGGCACCTCGTCGGCGTCCCCGTACCAGGCCTCCCGGTCGGCCATCGCCAGTTTGCAGCCCTCGATGAGCAGATGGACGTAGTCGGCGGAGCCGTACGGGGGCAGTTCCCCCGGCTGGTCGGGGAGGAGGGCGAGCTGCTGGAGGAAGGCCGGGCCCTGGCTCCAGCCCCCGGCCTTGCAGAGGGTCCAGCCGTTCCAGTCGTACGTGGCGGGCGCCTCGTACGACGCCGACCAGCCGGCCAGGTCGGCCGCGGTGAGGGTGCCGGTGTGCCGGGCGCCGCTGGTGTCCATGGTGGGGCGCTGCGACTGGCGCACCAGCGCCTCGGCGATGAAGCCCTCGCGCCAGACCGCGCGGGCGGCGTCGATCTGGCCGATCCGGTCCCGCGTCCCGGAGGTGGCCTCGGCTATCAGCCTGCGCCAGGTCGCGGCGAGCGCGGGGTTGCGGAACAGCTCGCCGGGTGCGGGTGACCTGCCGTCCGGGAGGTACACATCGGCGGACGTGGGCCACTCGGTCTCGAAGAGTTCCCGTACGGTCTCGACGGTCTGGCCGACGCGTTCGACGGGGGCGTGGCCGTCCTCGGCGTAACCGATGGCGTAGGTGAGTACGTCGGTGAGGGACTTGGTGCCGTGGTCGCGGAGGAGCAGCATCCAGGCGTCGAAGGCGCCGGGCACCGCGGCGGCCAGCGGCCCGGTGCCCGGGACCAGGTCGAGGCCGAGCGAACGGTAGTGCGCGACGGTCGCGCCCGCGGGGGCCGGGCCCTGACCGCAGAGCACCCGCACGTCGCCGCCGGCCGGGGCGATGACCGCGGGCACCTCCCCGGCCGGCCCGTTGAGGTGCGGCTCGACTACGTGCAGGACGAAAGCGGCGGCGACGGCGGCGTCGTAGGCGTTCCCCCCGTCCTCCAGCACGGCCATCGCGGACTGGGAGGCGAGCCAGTGGGTGGATGACACCATGCCGAAGGTGCCCTGGAGGGTGGGGCGGGTGGTGAACATACGGGCTCTCACCTCACTGTTTACGCGCGTCAGACGGTCGAATCTGCACTCAGGACCGGGCCTGGAGAGAATCCGGGGAGTGTGGATCGGCACTCTCCTCCGCCCGCTCCCCCAGCAGGCTATCGATCGCCCTGCGCCCCTTCTTCCCCGCCTCCGGCATGAAGTGCGCGTAGTGATCGAGCGTGATGGTCGGCGATGAATGCCCCAACCACTTGGCGAGGGTGACGACTGACTCGGGTCCGCTGCACGAACGGGTGACATCTGAACTGGCTTGCCCTGTGGGGCAGGTGGGAAGGATGTCGTTGTGCCCAAGCCTTATCCGGAGGAGTTCCGCCAGGACGTCGTGCGGATCGCGAGAACCGCGACCCGGGTGTGACGGTCGAGCAGGTGGCCTCCGACTTCGGAGTCCATCCAATGACGTGGTGGAAATGGATGCGCCGCGCGGACGTCGACGAGGGCGCCAAGCCCGGGGTGAGCAGTCAGGAAGGTGCGGAGCTGCGCCAGGCGCGTCGGCACGGCCGATCGGACGGCGTGGCGGATCTGCCGGGACAACCGCTGGTGGAGCGTGCTCGGCCCGGCGGGCCTTCTCGGCGGCCGCGTCGACCGCGTTGAGCGCGTGCCGGCCGTGGTGCAGGAGGGCTTCACCGGCGGGGGTGAGACGGACGCTCCGGCTGGATCGCTCCAGCGGTTTCACGCCGAGGCGGGCCTCCAGGCGCCGCACCGCTTTGGACAGGGCCGGCTGCGCGATGGCCAGGCGGGCGGCCGCGTGGCCGAAGTGCGGTTCTTCGGCGACGGCGACGAAGTACTCCAGCTCGCGCGTTTCCAGATCGGGCATACCCCCAAGCCTGTCTCGACTCATTCCTCCGAGGCATCAATCGAGAACGAGCAGGTCTTGGACGTTCCCGGAAAGTGCCTGTTCACTGGTGTCATGATTCACCACACGATGATCGTTTCGTTCGACAACCCGATTCCCTCCAGTGAGCTGGGCCAGTACCTGAAGGAGTTCGAGGAGCTCGTGATGGGCTCCGGTCTGGTCGAATCGGTCGCGGCCCGGCACCACATCCGCGTCCCGGGTGACGACCATGCTCCGGTGGCGGTGGCCTCCGCGATCGTGCAGCTGCGCCTGGCCGACCTCGACGCCCTGAACGCCACCTTCACGATGCCCGGGGCCCTCGACCTCATCAAGCGCTGGCAGGCCCGTCACCCGTACAAGGCGATCTGGGTCAACCACGAGCCGCTGGCATGAGCAGCTACACGGGCACAGCCGGTCTGGTGACCGGCGCCGGCAGCGGAATCGGGCGCGCCGCCGCGCTCGATTTCGCCCGGCGTGGTGCCGCGGTCGCCGTCCTGGACCTGGACGAGGACCGTGCCCGCGAGACCGTGGAGCTGATCGCCCAGGAGGGCGGCCGGGCCGAGGCCGTCGCCGTCGACATCGGCGACGAGGCGTCCGTCCGGCAGGCGGTGGCCCGGGTCGTGGACGCGTTCGGCGGGCTCGACTTCGCGGTCAACAGCGCCGGAGTCCCCTCGCACAACCGGGTCCTGACCGACATGACGCTCCAGGAGTGGGAGCACGTGCTGCGGGTCAACGTGATCGGCACCTGGCTGTGCATGAAGTACGAACTGCCCGCCTTGCAGCAACGCGGCGGCGGGGCAATCGTCAACGTCGCCTCCAACGGCGGCCTGTACGCCATCCCGGCGGCGCCGGCGTACGTGGCCGGCAAGCACGGTGTGGTCGGCCTGTCCAAGGTGGCCGCCGTCGACTACGGCCCGGACAACATCCGGGTCAACGCACTGTGCCCCGCACTGACGAAGACGGCCATGTTCGACGACGTCGTCGCACGGGTCGGCACGCAGATGGTCGCTCAGCAGGAGGCCGTCACCCCGCTGCGCAGGCTGGCGGAGTCCGAGGAAGTCGCCGCCGCCGCGGTGTGGCTGTGCTCACCGGAGGCCACCTACGTCACCGGCACCGCCCTGTCGGTCGACGGCGGCCGCCGAGCCTGAAAGGCCGGCAGGCGGCGGTGGACGGGGGCCGAACGCCGGTCCACCGCCGCCTGCCATCCGGGGGCACCGGCAACGAGAGGGAGAGAGCCGAGATGACTGACCACCGCGTCATCGCCGTAGAAGAGCACTTCACCACCCGCGCGTACCTCGAACGGGCCCACGGCCTGGACTTCGCTCCCGGCGACCGCACCGAGGTCGAGCTCACCCGCGCCGTCGAAAGCCTTGAACCCACCCGTTCCCGGCTCCTCGACCTCGACACGCGCCTGGCCGCCATGGACGCGGCCGGACAGGACATGGCGCTGCTGAGCCTGAACCCGCCCGGTGTCCAGCCGTACGCACCGGCCGACGCGGCCGGCCTGGCCCGCGACTTCAACGACGAACTCGCCCAGATCGTCAGGGACCGGCCCAGCCGTTTCGGCGGGCTGGCCACCGTCGCGCCGCAGGCCCCCGAAGAAGCCGCGGCGGAGATCGAGCGGGCCATGGGCCCGCTCGGCCTGCACGGCATCATGATCAACTCGCACACCCGCGGCCACTACCTGGACGAGCCGCAGTTCGCCCCGCTGCTCGCCGCGGCCGAGGCCCACCACGCCCCGGTCTACCTGCACCCCCGGGTACCGAGCATGCTCGACCAGTACTCCCGTTACGGCATGTCCGGCGCCATCTGGGGCTACGCGGCCGAAGCCTCGCTGCATGCCATGCGGCTCATCCTCAGCGGCACCCTCGACCGCCACCCCGGCCTGAGCATCATCCTGGGCCACCTCGGCGAAGGCATCCCCTACTACCTCAAGCGCATCGACAACCGCCACGCCTTCGCCGCACGCACCCAGGGCGCCGCAACGACGATGCCCCACCTGGAGCTGACGCCCAGCGACTACTTCCGCCGCAACTTCACCATCACCACCAGCGGAATCGACGACCCCGACGCCCTCGACCTCGCCCTGCGCGCCGTCGGCGACTCCAACATCATGTTCGCGATCGACGCCCCCTACGAAGACACCGCGCAATCGGTCGCCTTCCTCAGGACGGCTCCCCTCACCGACACCCAACGAGCCAACATCAGCCACAACAACGCCGAGCGTGTCTTCGGCCTGACATAAGGCAGGGCAGAAAGCCCACCGACGGGACCCCGACCACGACCGGATCGGTGACGGGGGCAGACACGGCCCCGGAGCGACCGTGGATCACGGGAGTGCTCCGGAGGAGCCGACGGATGCGCGAAGAAGCGTTCTCCCCGCCGACGCGGGGGTGCTCCGGTGATCAAGCGCTCTGGTGCGTTGCGGATCAGGTCAGAGGTCCGAGCCCCGTGGACCGGGCAAGCCGGGTTCCAGGATGCACGTCCTGTCCGACGCGAACGGACTGCCCCTCCTTGCCGACCTCTCCGCGGCGAACACCCACGACAACCTCGCGCTGAAGCCTGAGGAGGCGGGCCCCGCCTCGCCCTTCGGACCCGGTGATCTCGCCCGCCGGGCCCGGCAGCCCCACCCCTCAGGGCCGGTGGCCACCGTGGCCGGGCCCGTGCTCCGGGCGGTGCGGGGGGCGTCTGCGGCGGCCCTGGTGCGGGTGGATCCGGTGGTGCGGGCGGTGGACCGGCTGGGCCGGTCTGCGTCCGGCCCGGGTCTGCCGTACGGCGGACCGGCGCCCCTGCCCGCCGCCTCCCGCCCCGGGCGCGGCCTCACCACCACCGCCACCACCACGGCCGGGCCCCTGGGCTCTCTCGGCCCGCTCGGCGGCCTGCGTCTGCTGACGCAGCCTGCGTCCCTGGGCCGCGAAGACCGCGGCGATGACGATCCACAGCACGGTGGCGATCCAGGCGTACGGCTTCGGCGCCCAGGCCAGCCAGATGAACGCCCAGACGAAGAACACCGCCGCCAGCGCGAAGTACCGGGTCGCCGTGGTGCGGGCGAGCCACCGCGAAGCGGCTGCGGCCGGCCGTTCATTGCGCTCCATGGACGGAACCTAACCCGTGTTGGCGCCCCACCGCCCTCCGACGGCATGGAACGCTCCCCGGCCCGCTATCGTCTACGGTTACGTAGACCGTCTACTGAACTGTAGTCGTTTCGGCGTGGTCCACTTCCCTGGCCAGGACCGCACCGGCCCTCCGGTGCGGCGGTCCGGCCCAGGGCACCCGCTCGTCCTACCGGAAAGGCCGGGACCTTGCTCACAGCTTCGACACTCGCGGTGAACATCCTCGACGCGCAGTCCGTGCTGACCGCCTTCGGCGTGGCCGGGATCGCCGTGGTGATGTTCGCCGAGACCGGCCTGCTGGTCGGCTTCTTCCTGCCCGGCGACACCCTGCTGTTCACGGCGGGGCTGCTCTGTACGGGCAGTTCGACCGGCAGTCTGAGGCTGTCGCTGCCCCTGGTGCTGCTCGCGTCGGCCGCCGGGGCCCTCGCCGGGGCGCAGTGCGGCTATCTGATCGGCCGCAAGGCCGGAGGCGCCCTGCTCGCCCGCAGCCGCTCGGAGCATCTGCACAAGGGGGCGGCCCGCGCCGAGGAACTGCTCGGCAAGTACGGTCACGCGAAGGCCATCGTGCTCGCCCGCTTCGTCCCGGTGGTGCGCACGGTGCTCAACCCGATGGCGGGGGCACTCTCCGTACCGGTCAGGACGTTCACGCTCTGGCAGGTGGTCGGCGGGCTGGTCTGGAGCCAGGGCCTGGTACTGGCCGGGTACGCGCTGGGGTCGTCCATCCCGAACGTGGACCACTATCTGCTTCCGATCATCGCGGTGATCGTCGTCGTGTCTCTGCTGCCCCTCGCCCTGGAGCTGCGACGCTCCCGCAGGAACCAACCGCGTACCGACGGAGTCAGTGAATGAACCTCGCCTACGACGGATCGCCGGTCGACGGCGGTCTCTACACGGACACGGTGGATCTGGCCCGTCGCGCCCCCGGATGGCTGGACTCGGCCGTCTCCGTCTGGTCCGGATACGGGCTCGCGCTCTTCGCCGTACTGATCGCCGCCGGGTGGTGGCGGGCCCGTCGGCAGGGGGCCACGGCCGGGCTGATGGGGCTGGCCGTGCCGGTGATCGTGGTGCTGGCCTACTGCGTCAACGACGCCGTCAAGCTGGTCGTACGGGAGGACCGGCCGTGCCAGAGCCTGCGGGTGACGACGCTGGAGGCGTGTCCGGCACCAGGCGACTGGGCGTTCCCGAGCAACCACGCGGCCCTCGCCTTCGCCGCGGCGGTGGCGCTGCTCTTCGTCTCCCGGCGGCTGGGCGCGGCCGCCCTGGTCTGCGCGGTCGCGATGGCTGCATCCCGGGTCTGGGTGGGCGCCCACTATCCGCACGATGTCGCCGCCGGTGCGCTGGTGGGCACACTGGTCGCGCTGGTGCTGGCGACGGCGCTGCGGCGACGGCCCGAGGCCCTGGCGAGGCGCCTCACGGACACCAGGCTGCGCCCGCTGCTGGTCTCGTCGTGAACCGGCGGGGCGCCGCCGACCTGGCCGTGTCGGGGGCCGTGGGCTCACTCGCGGGGTTCGTCCTGCTGACGCTGGTGGTGGTGGGACACCACGGCGCCCCGCTGCTGACGGACGGCTGGCTGCTCTCCTGGTCGGTGCACCACCGGCCACCGGTCGCGGTCGCCGCGGCGCGCGGCGTCACCGACACGGGCTCGGGGCTCGTCCCATATCTCCTGACGGTACTGGCGGGGGTGATCGCCGGACGCGGCCCGCGGCAGCGGGTGACCGCCGCGGTCGCCTGCCTGGCCTGCCTGGTCGTGGCGCAGCTGGTGCGGTACGGGGTGATGTCGCTGGTCGCGCGGGAACGTCCGCCGGCCGGCGACTGGGCCGCACAGGCATCGGGGTGGTCGTTCCCTTCCGGGCACACCACCACGTCGGCGGTGACCGCGGGGCTGCTGATCGCCGCGGTGCTGCTGCGTGTCCGGCACGGCAGAAGAACGATCGCGGCCGGGATCGGCTGCTGGGCGGTGCTCGTCGGGCTCAGCCGGGTGTACCTCGGTGTCCACTGGTCCACGGATGTGGCCGGCGGCTGGCTGCTCGCCCTCTGCTGGCTCTGCCTCTGCTTCCGGCTGGCGGTCCGCCACTGCCCGGCCGTCCCGCACGAAGCGAACGACCCGCACACGCCACACGTGCCGCATGAGCCGCGCAAGCCGCACGAGCCCCACGAGCCGCACGACAGTGCCGTACCGCTCGGAAAGCAGCCGCCCGAGTCCCGTCCACGGGAGCCGCGTCCACGGGACGGCGCCGACGGGCACGCCGGTGCGCCGGGCGGCTCGTACGGGGAGACGCACTGACGCCGACCAGAGCCACCCCACCCCGCCCGGCCCGGCCCGGTCGCGGAATGACCGCGCCGGATCCGGCGTTGTCGCAGGCCGGGGCCGTACGCGGGTGGCCGCGCGGATGGTCCGGCTGATCTGGAGGCAAGGCTGTGCACGGTGAGTACAAGATCCCTGGCGGCAAGCTCGTCGTCGTCGACCTGGACGTCGAGGGCGGCGCACTGCGCAACGTCCGGGTGTCCGGGGACTTCTTCCTGGAACCCGACGAGGCGATCCTGGACATCGACGCCGCGCTGGAAGGCGCACCGGCCCACACCGACGCCGCCGGGCTCGCCGCCCGCATCAGCGCCGCGCTGCCCCCGGCGGCCGTGCTGCTCGGCCTCTCCCCCGAGGGCGTCGCCGTGGCCGTGCGCAGGGCCCTGACCCGGGCCACCGAGTGGAGTGCCCACCGCTGGCAGCTGATCCACGACCGCCCGCAGTCCCCCGCCCTGCACATGGCGCTCGACGAGGTCCTCACCGCCGAGGTCGCGGCGGGCCGGCGCCCGCCCACACTGAGGGTCTGGGAGTGGGCCGCCCCCGCGGTGATCATCGGCAGCTTCCAGTCCCTGCGCAACGAGGTCGACCCGGAGGGCGCCGAGCGCCACGGTGTGACGGTCGTCCGCCGGATCTCGGGCGGCGGGGCCATGTTCGTCGAGCCCCGGAGCACCATCACGTACTCGCTCTCGGTCCCGGAGTCGCTGGTCTCCGGCCTCTCGTACGCCGACAGTTACGCGTATCTGGACGACTGGGTGCTCGGCGCGCTGGCCGACATGGGCATCAAGGCGTGGTACCAGCCGCTCAACGACATCGCCACCGAGGCCGGCAAGATCGCCGGCGCGGCCCAGAAGCGCATCGCGAACGGCGGGGTGCTGCACCACGTGACGATGGCGTACGACATCGACGCCGACAAGATGACCGATGTGCTGCGCATCGGGCGGGAGAAGCTGTCCGGCAAGGGAATCGGCAGCGCCAAGAAGCGCGTCGACCCGCTGGCCCGGCAGACCGGTCTGCCGCGCGACGAGGTCATCCAGCGGATGATCGCTTCCTTCCGCGACCGCTACGGCCTCGCCGACGGCCGTGTGACGGAGGAGGAGATGGGCCGGGCACGGGAGTTGGCGGCGGCCAAGTTCTCCTCCGCGGAGTGGACGGCGCGGGTGCCGTGACGGCCGGCGGGCCCACGTCCGCTCCCCTTCCACTCCTCCCTTCTGCTCCTCCGCACCACCTCCGTTTCCGCCGCCGGGTCAGGCGAGGGCCGGGATGATCTCTTCGCCGTACGCGTCGATGACGCTCTCGCGGGCATCGTGCATCGCGTACACCGCGAACTGATCCACGCCCAGGTCCCGCAGTGCCCGCAGCTTCTCGATGTGCGCCTCAGCGGGGCCGAGCAGACAGAAGCGGTCCACGATCCCGTCGGGGACGAACGCGGCGTCCGGGTTGCCGCTGCGGCCGTGGTGGCTGTAGTCGTACCCCTCACGCCCCTCGATGTACGCGGTGAGCTCGTCGGGCACCTGCGCGGAGTGCGTCCCGTAGCGGGCCACCAGATCGGCGACGTGGTTGCCCACCATGCCGCCAAACCAGCGGCACTGCTCGCGGGCGTGGGCCAGGTCGTCGCCGACGTACGCGGGCGCCGCCACGCAGATCTTCACGGCGTCCGGGTCCCGGCCCGCGTCGGACGCGGCCGTCCGGACCGCCTCGACCATCGACGCGGTGAGGAAGGGATCGGCGAGCTGGAGGATGAACCCGTCGGCCCGCTGCCCGGCCAGCGCGAGCGCCTTGGGACCGTACGCGCCCATCCAGACCGGGAGCTTCCCGTCCACGACCCAGGGCAGCCGCAGCGGCCGGCCGTCCACGTCGGCCTCGCGTCCCTCGGCCAGATCGCGGATCACCCCGATCGCTTCGCCCAGCGTGGCCAGCGTGTTGGGCTTGCGCCCCGCGACCCGCATCGCCGAGTCACCGCGCCCGATGCCGCAGACCGTGCGGTTGCCGTACATCTCGTTGAGCGTGGCGAAGGTGGAGGCGGTGACCTCCCAGGTCCGGGTGGACGGGTTGGTGACCATGGGCCCCACGGTCAGGCTCGTGGTGTGCTCCAGGATGCGGCTGTAGATGACGAACGGCTCCTGCCAGAGGACAGCCGAGTCGAAGGTCCAGCCGTAGCGGAAGCCGTTGCGCTCCGCGCGCCGCATCAGTCCGACGACGGCGGAGGCGGGCGGATCGGTCTGCAGGACGAGTCCGAAGTCCAAGGCGTTGCTCCTCATGGGTGCGGATTCCGGGGGGGGGCTCGGAACGCGGGGTCTCGGCGACCCGGGATCCCGGCGGCGCGGGTCCGGTGCGGCGGTGTCCGGAGGTGCGGCCGCCAGGCGCCGCGGGGTCAGGCGGAAGCGGTACGGCCCTGTGGCCACCCCGGCCCCTTGGGAGGACGGCCGTCACGGGTGTCCTCCCAAAGGTTCGGGTGGAAAGACCGTCAGATCGCGGGTGTAGCGTCACATCGGTGGACAGCACTGTCTCCTCTGCGCGGGTCTCCCCCTCGTGCACACCGTAGAAGGAGAAGGACATGACCGTGGGCACGCGTGTCGAGGACCGTTCGGCCATCGCCGATCTGATGACCGGGTGGATGCACCGCGATCTGGGCGAGTGGGAGCAGTTGCGTGAGCTCTTCCACCCCGACGGCACCATCGAGATCACCTGGTTCGAGGGACGGGCCGACGACTTCGTGGATGCCTCCGCCCGGATGGGCAGTTCCAGTCTCCGGAGCAAGCACCTGATCACGCGCCCGTCAATCACCTTCAACGGCGACCGGGCCCTGGTCGAGACCAACGCGATGCTCATCGCCGAGAACGTCGCACTCGATCTGGGCTGCACCGCCCACAACCGCTTCTGGGACCGGGTCGAGCGGCGCGACGGCGACTGGCGCATCGTGCACAGGGCGAGCGTGTACGACATGTGCTCCTTCGACTTCCTCGCGAAGCTCCAGGACATCGACGAGAGCGCGGTCCGCGGCTACCCGCGGGCCTACGCGGCCCTCGCCTATCTCCTGGAGAAGTCCGGATTCCCGGTCGCCCGCACATTCCCGACCAGGGGCAGCGAGCTGGAGGCCGAGTTGAAGGCGGCGGGCCGGGCCTGGCTCAGTGAGGGCTGAGTCCCGCGCTCAGTGTGCGTACTCGCCGAGACCGCGCGGCACATAGGACCCGTGCCCCGCGTGGCCGACGTAGTCCCGGCCGTCGATCACCGGAACACCGCGGGAGAGCACCGTCTCCACCCGGCCCGTCACCCGCTTGCCCTCGTACGCCGAGTAGTCGACGTTCATATGGTGCGTGGCGGCGGACATCACCTGCTCGGCGGCGGGGTCGTACACCACGATGTCCGCGTCGGCGCCCGGGGTGATCGTGCCCTTCTGCGGATACAGGCCGAACATCCGGGCCGGCGCCGCGCAGGCGATCTCGATCCAGCGGCGGCGGCTGATGTGCCCGTCGATCACGGCCTGGTGGAGCAGGTCCATCCGGTTCTCCACCCCCGGCATGCCGTTGGGGATCTTCGAGAAGTCGCCCCTGCCCATGTCCTTCTGGCCCTTGAAACAGAACGGGCAGTGGTCCGTGGAGACCACCTGCAGATCGTTCGAGCGCAGCCCGCGCCAGAGCGCCGCCTGGTGCTCCACGGGGCGCAGCGGAGTGGAGCAGACGTACTTGGCGCCCTCGAAGCCGGGCTCCGCCAGGTTGTCGGTCGACAGGAAGAGGTACTGCGGGCAGGTCTCGCCATAGACAGGAAGGCCCTCGTCGCGGGCTCGCGCCAGTTCGGCCACGGCCTGCTGTGCCGACACATGCACCACATAGAGGGGGGCGCCCGCCACCTGGCTCAGCTTGATCACCCGGTGCGTCGCCTCCGCCTCCAGGAGTGCGTGCCGGACTTCGCCGTGGTAGCGCGGGTCCCGCTCACCGCGGGCCAGCGCCTGCTCCACCAGGACGTCGATCGCCAGGCCGTTCTCCGCGTGCGTCATCACCAGGGCGCCGTTGGACCCGGCGCGCTGCATGGCCCGGAGGATCTGGCCGTCGTCGGAGAGGAACACCCCCGGGTACGCGGTGAAGAGCTTGAAGGAGCTGACACCGCCCGCGACGAGCCGGTCCATCTCCTTGAGCGAGGACTCGTTCACATCGGACATGATCATGTGGAAGGCGTAGTCGACCGCGCACTTCCCGTCCGCCTTGGCGTGCCAGGTGTCGAGTCCCTCACCGAGTGATCCGCCCTTGGACTGGATGGCGAAGTCGATGATGGTCGTCGTGCCGCCCCAGGCCGCTGCCCTGGTCCCGGTCTCGAAGGTGTCGGACGCGAAGGTGCCGCCGAAGGGCATCTCCATATGGGTATGGGCGTCGACCCCGCCGGGCACCACGTACTTGCCGGTGGCGTCGATCGTACGGTCGGCGGTCCATGCCTCGGCGGCGGCGGAGCCGTGCGCGGCGAGCGCGGCGATCCGGCCGTCCTCGATGAGGACGTCGGCGTGGGTCTCCTCCGCGGCGGTGATGACGAGACCGCCGCGGACCAGGGTGCGGGTGCTCATGGTGCGGTGCTTCCTCTCTCGTACAGCGCTGTGTGCGGCGGGAAGCCGCCGACTACCCTGCGCGCAGGGCCTCTTCGAGGATGGCGGCGCCCTCTTCGGCCTCCGCGACATTGAGCGAGAGCGGAGGTGCGATACGCAGCACGCTGGTGTCGTGCCCGCCGCCCTTGCCGATCAGCAGGCCGCCTTCCCTGGCCGCCTCCAGAACGGCTGCCGCGGCCTCCGGATTCGCCTCGTCGGTGCCGGGCTTCACCAGCTCGACGCCGATCATCAGGCCGCGGCCGCGCACCTCGCGTACGAGCGGGGACTGCGCACCGACGGCCCGCAGCCGTTCGAGCAGCAGACCGCCGATCCGGCGGGCGTTGCCCTGGAGGTCGTGTTCCAGGAGGTAGGTGAGGTTGGCGAGGCCCGCGGCCATGGTGACCGGGGAACCGCCGAAGGTCGAGATGGAGTTGGCGTCCAGACAGTTCATGACATCGGCGCGGGCGACGACACCGCCGATGGACATGCCGTTGCCGATGCCCTTGGCGAAGGTGAGGATGTCCGGCGGACCGTTCTCGGCGTGCGCCTGCCAGCCCCAGAAGTGCTCGCCGGTACGCCCCCAGCCGGTCTGGACCTCGTCCGCGATCCAGAGGATCCCGTGCCGGTCGAGCACCTCGCGGAAGGCGGCGAAGAGTCCGTCGGGCGGCGCGGTGAAACCGCCGACGCCCTGGATGGGTTCGGCGATCAGCGCCGCCGGGTCATGGGCGTGGCCGAGCAGGTCCTCCAGGTCGGCCACGCACGCCTCGGTGAACGCGGCGTCGCTGAGGTGCGCGTACGGGCCCCGGCTGCGGACCCCGCCGTGCACGTACAGCGTCTGGAGCGGGGAGAGACCCGTCGGTGACCAGCCGCGGTTGCCGGTGATGCCGACGGTCGTGAAGGAGCGGCCGTGGTAGCTGTTGCGCATCGCCAGGATCTGGTTGGACCCGCGGTACGCGGTGGCGAGGAGCAGCGCGGTGTCGTTCGCCTCGGTGCCCGATGTGGTGAAGAAGACCCGGGCGTCCGGGATCCCGGACAGTGTCGCGATCCGCTCGGCCAGCTCCACCATCGGCCGGTTGAGGTAGAGCGTCGACGAGTGCACGATCCGGCCGGCCTGCTCGCTGATCGCCTTGGTCACCTCGGGCAGCGCGTGGGCGGTCATGGTGGTGAGGATGCCGCCGAAGAAGTCGAGATAGCGGTTGCCGTCCGCGTCCCAGACGTGCCGGCCCTCGCCGTGGGTGATCTCGATAGGCTGCCGGTAGTAGGTGGCGAGCCAGTCGGGGAGTACGGCCTGATGCCGCTGGTACAGGTCGCTCACGGCTGCACCAGCCCCTCGTACGCGTCGGGCCTGCGGTCCCGGTAGAACGCCCACTGCTGGCGCACCTCGTCGATGAGGTCCAGGTCGAGGGGGCGGACGAGGGGTTGCGCGCGCGTGTGGGGCGCGCCCACGCCCCCGAACGGGCCGCCCGGGGGGGCGAAATAGCTGGGGGCCGATAACTCGGTGTGGCCCGGATACCCCAG
>NZ_JBHYWP010000102.1:21750-28776 GCF_042751845.1 Streptomyces sp. NPDC059398
TGTAGAGTTATTTTTTTAAAATAGGCGCACGGTGCGGGTAGGGGGGGACGGTCATGTGCCCCGTATTTTTAGGGCCGCGGCCGCGCGCCGACGAACTGGCCGCGCGGGTCGACGAAGTAGCTGGTGCCGTAGAAGTCGTTGTCGCCGTACTCCTCCTGGCCGACCCGGTTGATGGCGGCGATGAAGTACTCGTTGGCGACAGCCGCCGCGGGCTGCTCCAGCTGCCAGAGGTAGGCGGAGAGTCCCCGCGAGGTGGCGGAGGGGTTGTAGACGATCTGCGCCCCGTTCAGGCCGAGTTGGCGCCACCCCTCGGGGAAGTGGCGGTCGTAGCAGATGTACACGCCGACCTTGCCGACCGCGGTGTCGAAGACCGGCCAGCCCGCGTTCCCCGGTTTGAAGTAGTACTTCTCCCAGAAGCCCTTGACCTGCGGGATGTGGTGTTTGCGGTACTTGCCGAGGTAGCTGCCGTCGGCGTCGATGACGGCGGCCGTGTTGAAGTAGAAGCCGGACTGCTCCTCCTCGAAGACCGGGACCACGATCACCATGCCGGTCTCGCGGGCGAGTTCCCGCATCCGCGTGACGGTCGGCCCGTCGGGCACGGGCTCCGCCCAGCGGTAGTGCTCGGCCTCCTGCACCTGGCAGAAGTACGGGGCGTTGAAGACTTCCTGGAATCCGATGATCCGCGCGCCCTGACGGGCGGCCTCGCGGGCATGCTCCTCATGCTTGGCGATCATGGACTCGGTGTCGCCGGTCCAGGTGGCCTGGACCAGTGCGGCGCGTACGACGTGGGACATGAGCAGCTCCTTCAACAGGGCGCCACGAAGCTCTACGCACGTAGACAGGTTGCGTAGGAGGAGAACGTAAGCCCCGTCCCAGACTGGGGCAAGACCATCGCCGTCAACCGGCAGAGTCGATCATGTTTCGTCTCCGCATGATCAGTTCACCCTCCGGCCGCGATCAGATTGCGCGCCCGGCGCCTCCGGCGCGCCCCGCACCGGACGGTCGCCCCGCACCGGTACGCCCGTCCCCCCTGGGCCGCTTCAGCCGAACGTCACGGCGATCCCGGTGTGCGGCCGCTTGCCGAGCCGGACGATGGCGCCCGGCACATCGACGAGCACGAACTGCCAGGTGTACTTGGCCCTCAGCAGCCGCCGCACCCGCCGGGTATCCGCTTCTCCGAGCAGCCGCGCCACCCCCTCGGCGGACGGCGCGCCCTCCGCGACCCTGCCCCGTACATCACAGACGGCCACCCGCACCCGGCTGTCCCGGCGCAGCCGCTTGACCTTCCAGGAGTCGGTACGGGTCCAGACGAAGAGCTCGCCGCTGTCCATCGCGGCCCAGACGGGCGTGGCGACGGGCGTGCCGTCCCTGCGGAAGGTGGTCAGACTGACGTACTTGCTGCGGGCGAGTGCGTCGGAGGTCGTGGCGTCGGGTGTCATACCCGGAGCGTAGGGCCGCGGGCCCCCGGTTCATACGGCCACCGGTGAGCAGCGCGCCGCGACCTCGTCCATGGAGAGCCCGAGCACCGCCGCGAGCGCCGCGACCGTGAAGAAGGCGGGGGTCGGGGCCCGGCCGGTCTCGATCTTCCGGAGCGTCTCGGCCGAGATGCCCGCGGCGGCGGCGATCTCGTTCATGGTGCGCGCGCCGCGCGCCTCGCGGAGCAGACGGCCGAACCGTTCGCCGCGTGCGCGCTCTTCGGGGGTGAGAGGGGTACGGACCATGCCGTCATTGTAATACCACTATGACCGGTATAGTAATGTGCCCGAACGTCGGCCCGCCCCGCTCCCTCAGGGCCGGCCGTCCGGGCGGACCACCATCGCGGAACCGCCGCCCCTGCGGACCGGTTCCGCCGCCGCCAGCCAGCGGCCGTCCGGCAGCCGCTGCACCCCGGTCGCCGCACCGATCTCCGGGTTGAGGGTGAACTTGTGCCCGAGCGCCTCCAGTTGGCCGCGCAGTGGACTGTTGTAGAGCGCCGGTTCGAGCTCCGTCGTGGCGGCGTTGCGCTGGCTGGCCCTGGGCGCGGCGATGGCGTCCACCAGGGGCAGACCGCGGTCGAGATGGCCGATGAGCGTCTGGAGCACGGTGGTGATGATGGTCGCGCCGCCCGGCGACCCGACGGCCAGCACCGGCTTCCCGCCCCGCAGGACGATCGTCGGCGAGATCGAGGAACGCGGCCGCTTCCCGGGCCCCGGCAGGTTGGGATCGTGGACGGCCGGGTCGGCAGGGGCGAAGGAGAAGTCCGTCAGCTCGTTGTTGAGCAGGAATCCGCGGCCGGGCACGGCCATGGCGCTGCCGCCGGTCTGCTCGATGGTCAGCGTGTACGCCACCACGTTGCCCCACTTGTCGGCCACCGTCAGATGGGTGGTGTTCTCACCCTCGTAGGTGGTGGGGGCCGCGCCGCCGCTGTTCCCGCACCGCCGCGGGTGGCGCGGGTCGCCCGGGGCCAGCGGGCTGGTCAGGACCGCGTCGTCCTTGATGAGGCAGGCGCGGGAGTCCGCGAAGCGCTGGGAGAGCAGGTCCTTGGTGGGTACGGACTCGAAGGCCGGGTCGCCGACCCAGCGGCCCCGGTCGGCGAAGGCGATCCGGCTCGCCTCGATGTAGTGGTGCAGATACTGCACCTGGGACGCCTTCGAGAGGTCGGTGCGCTCCAGGATGTTGAGCGCCTCGCCGACCGTCGTACCACCGGACGAGGACGGCGCCATGCCGTACACGTCGAGTCCGCGGTACGAGGTCTCGGTGGGGGCGCGGTGCAGAGGTGCGTACGCCCGCAGGTCCCGCGCCGTCAGGTCCCCGGGGCGGGCGTTACGGGTCGAGCCGGGGGCCAGGTCCGGCTTGCGGACCGTCCGTACGATGTCCCGGCCGAGGCTGCCGCGGTAGAGCTCGCCGACGCCCTTGCGGCCCAACTCCTCGTAGGTGCGGGCCAGATCGGGGTTCTTCAGCGTGGAGCCCACGGCGGGCGGCCGGCCGCCGGGCAGGAAGAGCTTCGCCGTCGCGGGGAAGTCCGCGAAGCGTGCCTGGTTGTCCTGCGTCTGGCTGTGGAAAGTCGGGTCGACGGTGAACCCGTCCCTGGCGATCCGCTCGGCCGGTTTCAGTACCGTGCCCAGCGACTTGCGGCCCCAGGAGGTGAGCGCGGAGTCCCAGGTGGCGGCGGTGCCCGGGGTGCCCACGCTCAGACCGCTGGTCACCGCGTCCGCGAAGGGCAGCGGTTTGCCGTTCTCGAGGAAGAGCGAGGAGTCGGCGGAGCGCGGGGCGGTCTCACGGCCGTCGATGGTCCGCACCCGGTGGGTCTTCGCGTCGTAGTAGACGAAGTAGCCGCCCCCGCCGATACCGGCCGAGTACGGCTCGGTCACCCCGAGTGCGGCGGCCGTCGCCACCGCGGCGTCCACCGCATTGCCGCCCTCGCGGAGCACCTCAATGCCCGCGGCCGACGCGTCCTGGTCGACGCTCGACACCGCGCCGCCGTAACCGACCGCGACCGGGGTCTTCGCCACCGCGCTCCCCCGCTGCTGCCCCTGCGCCGCTCCGGCGGCGGAGGGCGGCGCGGTCGCCCCCACCGACAGCAGGGCGGCGGCGACAGCCAGATACGACAGCTTCCGTACGGTGACACGGCGCATCCATGACCTCCAGCGGAGAGACGTACGGCGCAGCGTAGCCCGCCCGCCGCGCATGCGTCATGGACACGAACTTCTGCCGTTGGCCTGGACATGACCATTTCCGCGTGCTGTCATTCCGGATGGCACCGCCCCTTCCGGCGTGGGTAATTTCCAACGTTGGAAAGGATTTTCCCTGTCAGGGCCAGTCAGGGCCGAGGCTGTCGGCGACACTCTGCCGCCGCGCCGCGCCGCGCCCTCAGTCACCAGGAGCCGCCCCCATGCCCCTGAACCGTCGTCAATTCGCGCTCTCCGCCCTCGCCGCGGGCACCATGGGTCTCCAACTGCGTCTGGCCGGGGGCGCCCAGGCCGCCCCCACACCGGCCGCCGCCCGTGTCGCCCCCGCCCGTGGCGGTCACTACGCGCCCAGCGCCGCACCCCTGGCACCGACCGCCTTTCTGCGGCTGCCGCCCGGCGCCGTCACCGCGCACGGCTGGCTCGACGGCCAGCTCCGGCTGCAGCTCGCGGGTCTGTGCGGCCGGTATGCCGACATCTCGCACTTCCTGGACATGGACAACACCGGCTGGGTGCACCCCGACCGGGTCGGCTGGGAGGAGGTGCCCTACTGGCTGCGCGGCTATGTCGACCTCGCCGTACTGACCCAGGACGCCACCGCGCTCGCCGCCGTACGCCGCTGGATCGACGCCATCGTCGCCACCCGGCAGCCCGACGGCTTCTTCGGCCCGGCGGCTCTGCGCACCTCGCTCGGCGGCGGCCCCGACTTCTGGCCGTTCCTGCCGCTGACCTGGGCCCTGCGCAACTGGCAGGAGTACAGCGGCGACACCCGGATCATCCCGCTGCTGTCCGCCTTCTTCCGTTACATGAACGCCCAGGGTCCGGGCGCCTTCAACCAGAGCTGGGTGTCGGTGCGCTGGGGTGACGGCCTGGACAGCGTCTTCTGGCTCTACAACCGCACCGGCGAGAGCTTTCTGCTCGACCTCGCCGACAAGATCCACACGAACGGCGCCGACTGGGTCGACAACCTCCCGACGCTGCACAACGTCAACATCGCCCAGGGCTTCAGAGAACCGGCACAGTACGCGCTGCGCTCGCCCTCCACCGCGCTCACCCGGGCCGCCTACCAGAACTACACCTCCGTGATGTCCGCCTACGGCCAGTTCCCCGGCGGCGGCTTCGCGGGCGACGAGAACGCCAGGCCAGGCTTCGGCGACCCCAGGCAGGGCTTCGAGACCTGCGGCATCGTCGAGTTCATGGCCAGCCACCAGCTGCTGGCCCGGATCACCGGCGACCCGGTGTGGGCCGACCGCTGTGAGGAACTGGCCTTCAACTCGCTGCCCGCCGCACTGGACCCGGCGGGCAAGGGCGTGCATTACATCACCAGTGCCAACTCCGTCGACCTGGACAACACCCCCAAGACCCAGGGCCAGTTCCAGAACGGCTTCGCCATGCAGTCCTACCAGCCGGGCGTCGACCAGTACCGTTGCTGCCCGCACAACTACGGCATGGGCTGGCCGTACTTCACCGAGGAGCTGTGGCTCGCCACCCCGGACAACGGACTGGCCGCCGCCATGTACGCGCCCAGCAGCGTCACCGCCAAGGTCGCCGACGGCACCGCGGTCACGGTCACCGAGACCACCGACTATCCCTTCGCGGACACGGTCACCCTCAGGATCACCGCCCCGCGCGCGCTGGCCTTCCCGCTCTATCTGCGCGTCCCCGGCTGGTGCGCGGCCCCGCGGATCAGCGTCAACGGCCGGCCGGTCAGCGCCCCCGCGGGCCCCGCCTTCACCAGGATCAGCCGTACCTGGAAGAGCGGTGACACCGTCACCCTCCAGCTCCCCCAGTCGACCACCGTACGCACCTGGCCCGACAGCCACGGCGCCGTCTCCGTCGACCACGGCCCGCTCACCTACGCGCTGGACATCGGCGAGGACTACGTCCAGTACGGCGGCAGCACCGAATTCCCCGAGTACGAGGTGCACGCCACCACACCCTGGAACTACGGGCTCGCGCTGGACTCCGGGTCCCCGTCCCTCAGCAGGGCCGGCGGCTCACTGGCCGCCAACCCCTTCACCCATGACGGCGCCCCACTGCGCATCACCGCGCCCGCCCGCCGGATCGCCGAGTGGAAAACCGACGGGCAGCAGGTCGTCAACGTGCTGCAGACCAGCCCGGCCCGCAGCACCGCCGCCGTCGAGACCGTCACGCTGATCCCGATGGGCGCCGCCCGGCTGCGTATCTCCGCCTTCCCCACGGCCGCGCCCGACGGTCACCCCTGGACGCCGGCCGGCGACTTCCTGAAGGTCCGCAACAAGAACTCGGGCAAGGTCCTCGGCGTCGATCTGATGTCCACGGCCAACAGCGCACCGGTCGTCCAGTACGACGACAACGGCACCGCCGACCACCTCTGGCAACTGACCGACAACGGCGACGGCTGGTACCGCATCCGCAACAAGAACTCCGGCAAAGTCCTCGGCGTCGACCAGATGTCCACCGCCAACAGCGCACCCGTCGTCCAGTACGACGACAACGGCACCGCCGACCACCTCTGGCAACTGGGCTGACCGGCCCCCGGCAACGGGACCGACCGTGCGGCCCACGGCACCCGGCCGCCGTGGGCCGCGCGGATGTCACCTGGGCGGAACGGCCCCCGGCCCGGTCCTTCCGTACCCCGTACCGGGCGCATCGCCCCCGGGGCGGCGGCCCGGCGCGTACTCGCCGATCAGCGCCACCAGCCCGGCCGGGTCCACATCGAAGACCTGCGCCTCGATGCAGAGCCCCTGCGCCCGTTCACCGCGGCCGAGCGCCGGGGCGAGCCTGCGGTACATCGACCGCGGCCGGCAGAACCGGGGCAGCGCCTCGGTCCCCGGCGCGAAGTCCACGACGACATGGGTACCGGTCCTGCCGCCCTCGGCCGCCTCGGTGACCGCGACACCCGATACGGCGGGCCATGGCACGGTGCGGGCGGGCCAGAGGGGCAGGCGCACGGTCAGCCCGCCGTCGCCCGGGGCCAGCCGCAGCGGTCGCACCAGATATCCGACGAAGGTGACGGTGAAGAAGGCGAGGAGCAGTCCGGCGATGACCATCAGGGTGCCGCCGACCGCCCCGTACTCCCCGGAGACGACCGGCGGGATGGCCACCACCCAGGCGACGAGCACCACCACCGCCGCCACCGGGACCCACTGCAGCTTCCCCCTGAGCCGCAAGGTCGTGTCCGCTCGTCCCTGGTCCGCGCCGTTCTCCGCATTCGTCACACCGTGAGCTTGAAACGTCGGACGCGTTCGCGCCAGGGTTTCGCTGAATTCCGGTCAACTACTCTCCGGTGGCGGCACGGCAGCAGGGCCTCGCGGGGGCATGGCCGCCCTCGCCACCGGCAGTACGAGGCCGGGCGGCCCCTCGTCGCATACCTCTGCGA
>NZ_JBHYWP010000103.1:0-18949 GCF_042751845.1 Streptomyces sp. NPDC059398
GCCCCCCGCCTCGCCCGCAGGCGCCGCGCGTCGTTGCGGGGGCTCACCCGCCGCCTCACAGACGGCAGTCAGGAACCCGACACGTGCGCGGTGAAAGCCGCCCAGGCACCGGGGGCCACGGCGAACGAGTCGCGGCCGAGATCCTTGGAGTCCCGCACATGGACCGCTTCGGCGTCCAGCGCAACCTCGATGCAGTTGTCGCCACCGCTGCCGCTGTAGCTGCTCTTGACCCAGTCAAGTTCGGTGCTCATAGCGCTCCTTGAATCTGCTTCAGCAGGCCGACTGTGGCCTCGTGGCTCAGCGCCTGTGAACGCATCTTGCCATAGCGCTGAAGCATGGCACTGACCACTTTCGGGTCGGCCATGAGAGTGCTGCCGTCGTGACCTTCGACGTACCCGAACCAGCTGTTGGACGAGGTCTCGGCGAGGTACATCTGGCCGTCGATGCCCGAGTGGTCATGCTGTTTGAGTGCCATGACGAGGATTTCCACGTTGCGTCGACGGCCTTGCGTCAGCAGGTTGTCAATGAGGGCAGAAGTCACCTGAGGCCCTCCCAACTGGCGCTCCAAGACAGCTTGCTCGACAAGGAACGAGAACGAGGTGTTGGGCCGCGCGGCCAAGAGCTCCTGTCGTTCAAGGCGTGCAGCAACCTGCTGCTCGAACTGCTGCTCCGACAAGGGCGGCAGCCGTCGATCGAAGACTGCCCGGATGTATCCCTCGGTCTGCAACAACCCCGGAATCCCCCGGCACTCATACGCGTACAGCGTGATCGCCTCTTCCTCGATCCCCGCCCACTGCAGGAACCAGGACGCCAGCCCGGCCTTCCTGCGCAGGCTCTTCGCCGCTGCCGCGAGGACCTTCCCCGCGACCGGCCCAGCGCCTCCTCCGCCCTCCCGGGCAGCGCCTCCGGAGGGAACCGCTTACCCTGCTCGATCTTCGCGACGTATGCCGCCGAATACCGCACCCGGGCCGCGAACTCCTCCTGCGTGAACCCTCCTGCCTCCCGCAGCGCCTTCAAAACGGCCCCGAACGTCTTGAGACTGTCCGACAGTTCGGGTTCACCACACGCCGCCGTACCGCTGCCGTCCTGGTCCGCCGTCATCGCCGCCCCGCTTTCCGTGCCCTGCGCCTTGCGCCCCGTACGTCGCGTCGGCCAATCTGCCCAGGGTCACGGATAGTAACCAACCCAGTCCAGAGCGTGAACAAGTACAGATGGATCTGTATGGGTGCCGTTCCTGTCGGCACGACGGGCGCCGCCGGAAGGCTGGGCCCATGACGACATCGCAGGTTGAACCACCCCTGGCCGTCCAAGAGTCCACGCACGCCTTCCCCGCCACCCGCCTCGGTGCGAGCCTCGCCCGCCGGGCCGCCGTGGCCCGGCTCGTTGACTGGGGAGTTCCGCCCGGCAGCGCGCTCTGCGACACCGTCGCGCTCCTCGTCGCCGAGCTCGCGGCCAACGTCGCCCGCCACGGCCGCGTACCGGGACCGAACTTCGAGCTACGCCTCCTCCACCAGCACGCGCACCCGACCGCGGTCGTACGCGTGGAGGTCTCCGACACCCACCCGCGACGCCCCGACCCCACCACGGTCACCATGGCCGACGCGGACGCCGACGGCGGCCGAGGGCTCGCCCTGGTAGCGACGGTCGCCGACGCCTGGGGCGTCGATGACCGCACCGGCCCCGGCAAGACCGTATGGGCACAGACCGGGCTGATCGGCCATCCAGACCCCAGCGGGCCGGACCACCCCTGACGCCGGCATCGCTCACCGACACCCGGCGGGAACCGGACTGCTCAGAGCAGCACGCACTTGCCCTCAAGGACGCCCGCCGGCTCCGGCGCCGGCAGAATCCGCACACCCGTGGCGCCCTGATCCAGAGCGTCCCCGTAGGCACGGAGGTGCCGTGGGCCGGAGGCGACCACGACCGCCTCCGGATGGCGCACCGCGACGACGACCGCAAGCGCGTCCACCGCGTCGGGGCGCTTCTCGTCCGGCAGGCCGCCAAGCGCGAGCAGCTACCCGGCCCGCGTGGCGTCACCGGTCGCATCTCCGCCCTGGCACACGCCGCACGATGGTGTTCGGCACTCCGGGTGCCGAACATCACGCACTGCGGAATCAGCCTGGTCAGCGGCGTCCACCTCCCGGACCGCCACGCCTGCGCGAGGACGAGGAGCGGGATCACCGGCGGGCGGCCCGGGCCGAGCAGCGCACGGTGCAGGAGGCGGGCCGGGCAGTCCTGCTGGTCGAAGGCGCTGAGCATTCCCGCGCCGTAGACGGACACAGGAAGATTCACTCGGCGTGATCCTCCGGCGCGGCGAATGCCTGGGTGATGCCGGCCCGCGTAACCCACCGTGTTATGCGGCTGTCGGGAATCGCATGGGCCGCTGTCAGTACCACCCTCTACGATTAATCGGGCAGCTCAGTTCCTGATCGAGCTGAAGGACCGGCCGGGCGAGGAGCATCACAGACACATGGCGTTCATGAGCAGGAACACCCCCCGTCCCGAGGACCGCCCCCTCCTGCGCGAGCTGATCCGCATCCCGGAGCGCGTGTCGACGTCCGACTTCGTACTGAAGCTCGGTGAGGCTGTCACGCCTGAGGGCGCCGAGGCCGCCCTGCGGGACTACGTCGTCACCGACCGCCTGCGCGGCAACTTCGACGAGGCACTGGACCTGATCAAATCGGCGCTCGACAGCCACTCCTCCAAGGCTGCCTACCTGCATGGCTCGTTCGGTTCCGGTAAGTCGCACTTCATGGCCGTGCTCTACGCCCTCCTCTCCGGCCACCAGGCCGCCCGTGCCAAGGACGACCTGGACCCCGTCCGCAACAACCACCCCTGGCTGGACGCGGACGACCGCAAGTTCCTCCTCGTCCCGTACCACATGCTCGGCGCCAAGTCCCTTGAGCAGCGCATTCTCGGCAAGTACGTGGAGCACGTACGCAAGGTGCACCCCGGCTGCGATCTGCCGCAGGTCTATCTGACCGACGGCCTCTTCGAGGACTTCGCGGCTCATCGCCGTGGCAGCGGCGACGACCGTGTGATCGCTCAGCTCGCCGAGGCCGACAGCGGTGAGGGCGACGAGTGGGGCGAGGCGTTCGCCTGGACCACCGAACTGCTCGACCGGGCCGTCGCCGCGCAGGAGGAGCACGAGAACACCAAGGGTTTCGACCTGGACAACCCGACCACCCCGCAGGAGCTGCGCGCCCGGCTCGTCCAGGACCTGACCAAGACCCTCTTCCCGTCCTTCGCCCGCAACGCCTCGGAGAACGCCGACGGTTTCGTCTCCCTGGACAAGGGCCTCGGCATCATCGCCGCACACGCCAAATCCCTCGGCTACGACGGCCTCGTCCTCTTCATGGACGAGCTGATCCTGTGGCTGGCCACCCTCATCCACGACCAGAAGGCGCTCGGCCGCGAGGCGGGCAAGGTCACCAACTTCGTGGAGGGGGCCGACGAGCGCCGCGCCATCCCCGTCGTCTCGTTCATCGCCCGCCAGCGTGACCTGCGCGAGCTGGTCGGCGAGGAGATGTCCGGCGCCGCCGAGGCCGCCGTACAGGACACGCTGAAGCTCAACGGCGGCCGGTACGACTCGATCGTCCTGGAGGACCGCAACCTGCCGACGATCGCGCAGGCCCGTCTGCTGCACCCCGTGGACGACGAGGCCGAGGCGAAGGTCGCGGCGGCCTTCGACGAGGCCAAGAAGCTCGGCCCGGACGTCTGGCAGACCCTGCTCGGCCACAAGGACTCCACCACCGGCGCGGACGAGGACGCCTTCCGGCGCACCTACCCCTTCCCGCCGGCGTTCATGGACACCCTGGTGCACATCTCCGGGGCGTTGCAGCGCTCCCGCACCGGCCTGAAGCTGATGAGCCAGCTCCTGGTCGACCACCGGGACGACTGGCGGCTCGGCCAGCTCGTACCGCTCGGCGATCTGTACCCGGCGATCGTCGGCGGCGGCGACAAGGCGTTCAGCGGTGAGACAAGCGTCCACTTCGAGGCGGCGGACAAGCTGTACCGCGAGAAGCTGCGCCCATACCTGCTGAAGACCAACCAGGTCACCGAAGACGACGTGGAGACGTACAAGCGCCGTCCGGAGACGACCAACGATCCGCAGTTGAAGGCCCGTTGCCGGGACTTCACCGGTGACAGCCGACTGATCCAGACGCTGCTCCTCTCCGCGCTCGCGCCGAGCGTCCCCGCCCTGTCCGACCTGACCCTGGCCCGGCTCAACGCGCTCAACCACGGATCCATCACCACTCGGATCGCCGGAACCGAGATCGGCCGCCTGGAGCAGAAGGCGAAGGAATGGGCGGCGACCTTCCCCGAGATCAAGGTCGCCGGCACCGGCCCCGGTGCGGTCGTCCGCCTCGAACTGACCGGTGTCGACCTCGACGCAGTGCTCGCCAACGCTCAGGTGCACAACAACCTGGGCAACCGCCGGAGCAAGATGCGCGCCCTGCTCAAGGAGGCGCTCGGCGTCACCGACGGGACCGGCGGGTTCGACCCGTACGACATACTCGACCTGGTGTGGAAGGGCACCGAGCGGCAGGTCGAGGTGGTCTTCGGGAACGTCGCCGACGTCGACTCGCTGTCGGATGCGGCGCTGCGGCCCAACCAGGAGGACGCCTGGCGGCTCGTCGTCGACTTCCCTTACGACGAGGGCGAGTTCGGGCCGATGGACGACCTCCAGCGGCTGCGTACGCTGCGGGAGAAGACGGGCGGCGACTCTCGGACCCTGGCCTGGCTGCCCACTCATTTCACCGACGCCACCCGCGGCGACTTCGAACGTCTCGTCGTCATCGACAAGGCACTGTCCGACGAGGCCCGCTTCGACTCCGAGTTCGCACGCAGTCTCAACGCCGACGACAAGGCGCGTGCCAAGGGCATGCTGCAGTCGCAGCGGGAAGTCCTCACCGAGCGGGTCCTGGGCGCGCTGAAGCAGGCGTACGGACTCGCACAGAAGCAGGAAGGCGTCGTCGACCTCGGCTTCGGCAACCACCTTGAGGCCCAGCAGCAGGTGGCGGACCTGCAGCTGCCGATCGGCGCGCAGATGGACGACGCCGCACGCCAGCTGTCCGGGAAGCTGCTCGCCCACCAGTTCCCCGCCCACCCCGAGCTGGATCCGGAAGGCACCGGGAAGCCGCTGCGGGCCGCCGAGATCAAGACCGTCTTCGAGTACGTGCGCAAGGCCGCCGAGGACCGTGACGGGCAGGTGGAGGTCGAGTCCAAGGACCGCAAGGTCATGGCGCGGATCGCGGGCGGCCTCAAGCTCGGTGTGATGCAGGAGGCGTACTACCGGCAGTCCAACGGCTGGCTCGACCACTTCAACGCGCAGGCCCGCCGGGACGGAGTGGCCGAGCCGACCCTGGTCAGGCTCGCCGACTGGACCGACCGGCCCGACCCGCGCGGCCTGCCCGAGCCGCTGCGCCGGCTGCTCGCCGCCGCGTACGCGGAAATGTCCGACCGCGTGTGGGTGCGCGGCGGAGTCGCGGTCGAACCCGCACCGCTGCCGAGCGACCTGAAGCGTGACTACGCGCTGCGGGAGCAGCCGCTGCCCACCGAGACGGACTGGGCGGAGGCTCGCAAGCGGTACGAGACGGTGTTCGGTACGCCCGCACCGCAGTTGCGGCGTGGGCGGATCGTGAACCAGTTCGCCGGGCAGATCCGCAAGGCTGCGAACGCGTTCGCCACCGATGCGGGGCGACTCGTCACGGAGCTGGAGAAACACCGGCGGTTCCTGCACCTGGACGATTCTTCGCCCCGCCTTGTGCTCGCCCGGCGGGCTCAGGAGCTGGTGGACGCGGTGCGCGCGGAGAACCTCGGTGCCAAGGCCGTGGTGGACCGGCTGGCCGCATTCGACCTCGGCGGGTTCACCGCGCACCGGTACAGCATGTCGCTGACCAGTGCCGGGACCGTGTCCGATGCGCTGCAGAACACCAGCTGGGGTGAACAGCTGGAGCTGGCCGACACCCTCGGCCGGGACGGTGCGGCGATCCTGGAGCGGGTGCGCGACGCCGCGGCCGGCGACCCCGGCGACTACCCCGACCTGCCGGCCGTCCTGAAGAAGGGCAGCCGGGAGGTGATGGCGCTGCTGCGGTCCCGGCAGAGTCCGCCGCCGGCCCCGCAGCAGCCCACCGACCCGGCACCCAGCTCCGACACGGTGCCCCTGGACGGCGGCTCCGCCCATCCGCAGGTGCTGCCGACGCCGCCGCCCGCGCCTCGCGATCCGGCCCTCCCGGTGGCCCGCTCCGGTGGCGGACGGACGACGGCTGCCCGGGCTGCTGCAGAGCTACAGGCCGAGATCGCGGCACTCGCCGCAGCACACCCCGATGCCGCCGTCGAGGTCACCTGGAAGGTCGTCGACTGATGTCCGGCACGATCACCATCACGCCCGCCGCCGGGCCGGGGCCCTCGGTCGCGGGTCCCTCCCGCCTCTCGGTGAGCACGGTCCGCCAGTTCGTCGCCGCGCGCAGCAAGCTCTGCGACGGCGCGGTCCGCGTCATGCTGCTGCGGGCCGCTCCACAGTGGGACGGGGCTGCCGAGCAGCCGACGATGGGCGCGGCGCAGGTGCGGGTGACTGTCGCACCGTCCGTCCTCGCGGTGCACGAGCAGATCCTGGGCCACCTTCAGGCGCAGGTCCCGCCCGAGCCGCGCGTCCTCGTCGTCCTCACCGACCGGGAGGACACCGAGCTCGACCCCGGTCTGCTCGCCCGCGTCTACGGTCGCCGCATCAGGTCCGTCGACAACTGGGAGGTCGTGCAGGAGGCGTTCGGCGCGAGCGGCCTCGACACGCGTCTGCGCGGCGAGACCTGGGCGGCCGAGGCGCTCCTGGACGCGGCGGGCACCCGGGGCTGGCGCTCGATCGGCAGGGGTGTGCTCTCCCGCGACGAGGCCCTCACCCGGCTGACCCGGCGGCGTCTGCGCCTCGACGACAGCAGCGGGGACACACCGGCGGAACGCGTCCTGCCGGGAGAGGCAGACCGGGTCGACCCCGTCGCCCTGTTCCGGTGGACCCTCACCCCTGGTGGCCCGGACCTCCTGCGCGCGCTGCGCGGACCGGAGAAAGCCGGCCTCGCCCGCTTCCTCGCCGCACCCGAGCAGGGCGGCTCCACAGGCAAGGTGATCACCGCCCTGGTCGAGGCCGAGCACGGCCCCGACGCGGCTGCGTACGCGGTGGTCTGCGCCGCCCTGTGGGGACATGCGGAGGCAGACCACAACCTGTACCGCGCGCGCGGCCGGGCCGAACGATGGCTCGGCGAGCAGCCGCCGGCCCAGGGCGACGAACTCGACCGGCTCCTGGCCTCCTTCGCCCGCAGCGGTGAGACGTACGTACGCGATCTCATCGACCGAGGCGAGCACCGTCTCTCCGACCCGGTCCTGATCCGGGCCGCACAGCTGGTCGCCCAGTTCGGGGCGCAGGCAGCCGCCACCTCCAGTCCGCTCCTGCCCGCCGGGCTCGACGCCCGGTTCGCCGCGGCCGGTCACGCGCTGACCGACGGCTCCACAGAGGCGGTCACGGACTCAGTCACCGCGCTCCGCGCGCACGCTCTTGCCGCCGGCGACAGCGAGACCCGGGCCCGGATCGAGCGGGTCCGGATGGCCGTGCGGCTGCAACGGTGGCTGGCCGGAAACCCGTCGGACTGGATCGAGTCAGTGACCGACGGGACGGAACGCCAGATCCGCGAACTCGGCTGGTCCGACCGCGCCCTGGAGCACCTGGAGGCGGGCGGCGACCCCGACCCCGTACTCGCCGCCGCATACAGCCGGATCGGCGACCAGGTGCAGCGGACCCGCCGCACGCTCGACCACGCCTTCAGCGAACGGCTCGCGGTGTGGACGGCGGACGGTAGCTCCCCCGGTTCCCTGCTCACCGTCGAGTCCCTCCTGACGCGGGTCGTCGCGCCGGTCGTCGCCGAGCCGGGGCGCCGGGTCCTGCTACTGCTCCTGGACGGGATGAGCGCGGCCATAGCGGCCGAGCTGGGGCAGGAACTGCACGAGCAGTGGGCCGAGTTCGACCCGCTTCCCGGGGCTCACGGCACACCGGTGCGGCGTGCCGTGGCCGCAGCGTTGCCCACCCTCACCGCTGTCTCGCGCACCTCTCTCTTCGCCGGGACCCTGATGAGGGGCGACCAGAACGACGAGAAGCGGCTCTTCCCTCAGCACTCCTGCTGGCAGGGTGCCCCGGCGGCCGTCTTCCACAAGGACGACCTGCGCGGCCCCGACACCGGCTCGCCCTTCTCAGCCGCCCTCGGCGAGGCCCTGGCCGACGAACGCATGCATGTCGCCGTCGTCCTCAACACCGTCGACGACCGACTTGCCAAGGAGCAGAAGCTCGGGGACGGTGCCTGGCAGGCCAAGGAGGTCGGTGGTCTCGAACCGCTGTTGCGGGCCGCGCGTGCGAATGGCATGACTGTGCTCCTGACCTCCGACCACGGCCATGTCATCGAACGGCGGGGCAGCAAGCTCGACGCGCCGGCAGGCACCATCGGTTCGGCTCGTCACCGCGACCCCGGCGGCCCGGTCGCACCCTCCGAGATCGCACTGGCCGGGCCGCGAGTGGTCTGGCCGGAGCCCGGCTCGCGCATCGTCGCTCTGCGCGACCACGAGGCCCGGTACACCGCCCTCAAGGCGGGCTACCACGGCGGCGCCACCCTTGCCGAATTCACCATCCCGCTGCTCGCCCTGCTACCCTTCGGCGCCGAACCACCGGAAGGATGGCGGGAGTTGGGCGATCCGGCTCCGTCGTGGTGGTCGGACGAGACGGGCATCGAGACGGGATCCGGCGCCGAGGCCGGCACATCGTCCGGCACCGCTGCTCCCGTCCCCGTCGGCACGCCGTCGCGTCCGGGTGCCAAGCAGTCCAAGAAGGCCGCCCCGTCCGTGGCAGAGGGCGTCATCGGTCTCTTCGGCGAGGAGGAGCTCGCCCCTCTCACGTCGCAGAAGCTCGCCGAGCCCACACCGGAGACCGAAGCCCCCTCCACGCAAGCCCAGTCGCCTGCCGTCGCGCTTGTGGAACGTCTCGTCGCCACCGAGCTGTACGCGGCGCAGTTGGACCTGCTCGCCCGGAAGCCGCGGGAGCCGTCCGTCCTGCCCAAGGCGCTGGTCGCCCTCGTCGAAGCGGGCACCCTGTCCATGACCGCCCTGGCCGAACGCACGGGCCAGCCCGCCGGCCGCGCCCCCGGCTTCGCCGCGACCCTGGCGCAGCTCCTCAACCACGACGGCGCCCAGATCCTGGAGATCCTCCCCGACAACCGCACCCTGCGCCTGCACCGGGCCCAGTTGATGGAACAGTTCGGACTGCGCACCCCGTGAGCAGGACGAACCGGATCCCTCCGCCGGCATTCCTGCGGCCCGGCGATCTCCCTGATGGGAGACTGTCCGGGTGAACTCGTCTCGATCCTCAACCCCTCGTGTCAGTGCACCGGTCGGTGCCGTACGCCGCCGCGCCGTCGTGGACGCATTGCGGCGCGGCGCCGTCCCCGAGAGCGGCCTCGACCTGCTCGCCACCGGCCTGGGCCGCTTCGAGCAGGCGGTCGACGAGGAACTGGACACCGTCGCCGCCGGCGGCTCGGTGTTCAAGGCAGTGCGCGGTGAGTACGGCTCCGGCAAGACCTTCTTCACCCGATGGCTCGGCGAGCGCGCCAAGCGGCGCACCTTCGCTGTGGCCGAGGTACAGGTGTCGGAGACCGAGACCCCGCTGCACAAGCTGGAGACGGTCTACCGGCGGCTCACCGAACGCCTGACCACCGCGAGTTTCCCGCCCAGCGCCCTGCGGCCCATCGCCGATGCTTGGTTCTACGCCCTTGAGGAGGACGCGCTCACCGACGGCGCGGCCGAGAGCGAACTGCCGCAGGCCGTGGACCGGCTGCTCACCGCCCGCCTGGCCGAAGTGTCCCGCCAGGCACCCGCCTTCGCCACCGCGCTGCGCGGGTACAAGCAGTCCCTGGACTCCGGCGACGAGACGACCGCCGCCGCAGTGATGGCCTGGCTCGGCGGCCAGCCGCACGTCGCAGCTGCCGCACGTCGCAGCGCCGGAATCCGCGGGGACCTCGACCACTTCGGCGCCTTCGGCTTCCTGCAAGGCCTGCTGACCATACTCAAGGACGCAGGGCACGCCGGGCTCGTCCTCGTCCTGGACGAAGTGGAGACGCTGCAACGGGTCCGCTCCGACGCCCGCGACAAGGCCCTCAACGCCCTGCGCCAGCTCATCGACGAGGTTCATTCCGGTCGCTTCCCCGGCCTCTACCTCGTCATCACCGGCACTCCCGCCTTCTACGACGGACAGCAGGGTGTCCAGCGTCTCGCCCCGCTCGCCCAGCGCCTGGCCACCGACTTCACCACCGCCCCGCGCTTCGACAATCCGCGTGCCGTACAGATCCGGCTTCCCGGATTCACGGAGGAGTCCCTGACCGGTCTGGGCGCCACCATCCGCGACCTGTACGCGGACGGCGTCTCCTCTCCCCACTCCGCCGAGCGGATCAAGCGGCTAGCCGACGACGTGTACCTTGCGGACCTGGCAAGGGCCGTGGGCGGAGCGCTGGGAGGGAAAGTCGGAGTGGCACCGCGCCTGTACCTGAAGAAGCTGGTCGGGGACGTACTCGACAGGATCGATCAGTTCGACGACTTCGATCCGCGTACGCACTACAAACTGACCCTCGGCAGCGGCGATCTCACTGCCACCGAACGCAATCTCGCCGCGCCCCCGGCGGCCGCGTCGGCCGATGATCTCGATCTCGACCTCTGATCTGTCGCCTTTCCCTCCCGTTCACGGAAGACCAAGCGCAGGGAGCCACCCACGTGCTGGACCAGACGCCCGGCCTCGACCCGCTCGAACGCCTCGATCCGGTCGTCCTGCACCACATCGTCAATACTCTCGGATGGCCTGATCTACGCCCCCTGCAGAAGGCCGCCGTAGAACCACTGATGGACGGCGAGGACGCGATCCTGCTCGCGCCGACCGCGGGCGGGAAGACGGAAGCCGCCACCTTCCCCGTCCTGTCCGCCATGCGGGAGCAGCACTGGACGGGCACCTCCGTCCTCTACCTGGCCCCGCTCAAAGCCCTCCTCAACAACCTCATCCACCGCGTCGACACCTACGCCCAGTGGCTCGGTCGCCGCGCCGCGCTCTGGCACGGCGACACGCAGGAGTCCGCACGCCGCCGTATCCGCACCGAGTCGCCCGACTTCCTGCTCACCACACCCGAGTCGCTCGAAGCGATGCTGATGAGTGTCAAGACCGATCACGCGCACATGCTCGGCCGGGTCCGGGCCGTCATCATCGACGAGGTGCACGCTTTCGCGGGTGACGACCGGGGCTGGCACCTACTTGCCGTGCTCGAACGGCTGGAGCAGCTGGCCGGTCACCGGATCCAGCGGATCGGCCTCTCCGCCACCGTCGGCAACCCGGACGCACTCCTCACATGGCTGCAGGGGGCGCGCCCCGCCGAACGCCCGGGACGGGTCGTCGCGCCCGGCATCACTCTGCCGGACACGGCTGGGGACACCCCGCCGCCGAGACCCGCGGGAGACGTCGAACTCGACTACGTCGGTTCGCTCGCCAATGCCGCCAAGGTCATCTCCGCCCTGCATCGCGGCGAGAAGCGTCTGGTCTTCTGCGACTCCCGCAAGCAGGTCGAGGAACTCGGTGCGGCGCTCCGGGCCCGCGACGTCACCGTGTTTCTCTCGCACGCCTCACTCTCCACCGATGAACGGGCCCGCTCCGAGCAGGCGTTCGCCGAGGCGCGCGACTGCGTCATCGTGTCTACCTCCACCCTGGAGCTCGGCATCGACGTCGGCGACCTCGACCGAGTCATCCAGATCGACTCCCCCGGCGCCGTCGCCTCGTTCCTGCAAAGGATCGGCCGCACCGGCCGTCGCGCCGGCACCTCACGCAACTGTCTCTTCCTCACAACCAGGCCGGAGTCGTTGCTGCAGGCCGCCGGGTTGCTCACGCTCTGGGCCCGGGGCTGGGTCGAGCCCGTAACCCCGCCACCGTCGCCCCGTCACCTCGTCGCTCAGCAGCTGCTCGCGCTCACCCTGCAGGAGCACCGCATCGGCAACCGGCTCTGGCCGGACCAGTGGAACGGCCTCGCGCCCTTCGACCGGTCGGCCGCCCCGCTCCTGAAGCACCTGGTCGACGAGGGCTTTCTGGACAGCGACAACGACATGCTCTTCATCGGCCCCGAGGCCGAGAAGCACTTCGGCCGCCGGCACTTCATGGAACTCACCGCTTCCTTCACCGCGCCGCCCGAATTCACCGTCCTCGCCGGGCGCACCGAGATCGGCACCACCGACCCCGCCGTGCTCACCGAGGAACGCCCCGGCCCGCGCCGCCTCCTGCTTGCCGGGCGCAGCTGGCAGGTTACGTTCATCGACTGGGCCCGTCGCCGTGCCTTCGTCGAACCTGTCGAGGACGGCGGTGTGGCCAAATGGCAGGGCAGTGAGGCCCGCGGCCTCTCATTCGCCATGACCCGTGCCATGCGCAACGTCCTTCTTGGCACCGACCCCGATGTCCGGCTCACCCGCCGCGCCGCCGCTGCCCTCACCGAGCTGCGCACCGATCGTGCCCCTCACGAGGTCCACCCGGCCGGCACTCTCGTCATTCGCGACGCCGATGCCACGCGCTGGTGGACCTGGGCCGGCTACCGCGCCAATGCGACCCTTGCCGCCTCCCTCGGCAACCTCGCCGATCCCGTCCAGCGGCCGTCCGACACCCACCTCCGCCTGCGCCAGGACCTCGCCCCCGCTGACTGGAAATCCGCCCGCGCCGAACTCGCCGACTCCCTCACGCTGCCCACCGTCGACCCGCGCGCCGTCCGCGGCCTGAAGTTCTCGGCTGCCCTCCCGCCACGCGTGGCCACGGCCACACTGGCCGAACGTCTCGCGGACTTCGACGGGGCACTGACCACGGCGCGAGAGCCGGTACGGCTCGAATGGGGGATGTGAACTTCGTTTCCGTACGTTCGGCTCCTGGCGGCGTGAGCTCCGCTTCCGCCCCAGGGCTCTTCGCCTCTCCCCCGGGCATCTCTGCCACCTCTGCCACGCCCGCCGCGCCTGGGCCGGTGAGGCCCACGAGAACTCCTCCTGCGCAAAGCCCAACCTGACTGCATCCTCGGCGACAGCCACCAGATGTGCTGCGGTCTGTGAGATCCGTTCCGCTGGGGCCCGTTCGAGCATGGAGGTCAGCAGCTCCTCCCAGGGGGGACGGCAGCAGGCCGTCGAATGCGCCGCAGTCGTCGTATGCGGACTGAAGCGCGGGCAGCGCCTCCTCGCCAAGTCTGCGACCTCTGGCACCGAGCCCGCCCCGTATGCGCACGGGCGCATAGACCGCGTCATGGCCGAGGATCCGCCGTACACAGGGACAGACGCCCATTAAATGCCGCCCGTGCCCAGGGACGACCCCACCTGCAAGCCCGTAAGAACGAGCGTCAGGACGTCTCTCAGTGCGTCATTTGAGCGTCAAAAATGTGCACGTAACGCACATGGCGCACGGCCGGTAAAGCCGCAGTTCAGACGTCCTTTACAGCTGGCTCAAGAATCGCCACGCACTCCACATGATGGGTCATCGGAAACAGATCGAAAGCCCGCAGCACCCGCACCCGGTACCCCCCCTCCGCGAAGTAGGCCAAGTCCCGGGCCAGCGCAGCCGGATCGCACGCGACGTACGCGATACGGCGGGCGCCCAGCGAAGTCAGGTGTGTGACGGTCTGCTTGCCCGCGCCCGCTCGGGGCGGGTCCAGGACGATCAGGTCGGTCTCCGTGATGCCCGTGCGGGGCAGGGCCGCCTCGACCTTGCCGTGTTCGATGCGGACCCTCGGCAGTTCCCTGAGGTTGTGCCGGGCGTCCTCGCAGGCGCGCTTGGAGGACTCGATGCCGAGCACCGCGCCCTGCTCACCGACGCGTTCGGCGATGGCGCCCGCGAACAGCCCTACGCCGCAGTAGAGATCGAGCGCCGAGTCGCCCTTGCGGGGCATCAGGCCCTGCATCACGGCCTTCAGCAGGGTGTCGGCCGCCTGCGGGTGGATCTGCCAGAAGCCGCCCATGCCGACGCGGTACGTGCGTCCGTCGGCCCGTTCGCGGACGAAGGGGCGGCCGTGGACACGGTGCACTCCCCCGTCGTGCTCCTCGACGCGCAGGACGGAGACCGGCTTGTCCAGTTCGACCAGCGGCAGACGGCCGCCCGGCCTCGGGGTGAGGACGACCTGGCGGTCGCTGGAGCCGGTGGCCGCGATGGCCTCGACCGAGGCCAGCTGCGGCCACTCGCGCTTCTCGATGCCCAGCTCCGTGACGCCCGGCGCCGCGATCATGCAGTGGTCGATCGGCTCGACCTCGTGCGAGCGGTGCTTGCGCAGGCCCGCCCTGCCCTGCTCGTCCACCGTGTACTGGACCCGGGTGCGCCACGCGGGCACCTCGCCCGCCGGGAGCTTGTCGCCGGCCGCCGGCATCACGGTGCCGTCCCAGCCGGCTTCCTCCGGAGTGAGACCCGCCAGCCGCTGGAGCTGCTCGGCGATCACTTCGCCCTTGAGCCTGCGCTGCGCGCCCGGCTTGGCGTGTTGCCAGTCACAGCCGCCGCACCGGCCGGGGCCCGAGAAGGGGCACGGGGCCTCGACCCGGTCCTTGGACGCCTCGATGATCCGCACGGCGTCGGCCCGCAGGAAGCGCGAGCTCTCCTCGCCGTCGGTCACCCGGGCGACGACCTTCTCGCCGGGCAGCGTGTGCCGTACGAAGAGGACCCGGCCCTCCGCGTTGCGGGCGATGCAGTGGCCGCCGTGCGCGACGGGGCCGACCTCGACCTCGTACTCCTCCCCGACCAGCGATGCCGTGGGTTCTGTCTGCATGGCGGGGGGACTCCAGAAGATCAAAGGGGAAGAGCCGGACAGGGAACTGCCGGATGCCGGACAGGGGACCCGCCGGACAACGACCCACCAGTCTACGTGGGTGCTGCCCGGCCGTTCACCAGCCGGGCCAGGGCGGCCCTCACCGGCCGGACGGACCAGGCGCCGCGTTCACCGGCCGGGACCAGGCCCCGCGCTCACCGACCGGAGGGGCCGGACCCGCGCTCACCGACCGGACGGGCCGGACCCGCGCTCGCCGGACGGATCACACCCCTCCAGACGAAGCCCCGCGCTCACCGGCCGGGCGGGCCGCCGCTCACGGCCCCCGACGGCCTTCGCTTCAGCCCTTGCCCTTCCCGCCCTTCGTACCCTTCTCGCCCTTGGCGGCGCCCTTCCCGGCACCCGATCCCTTCCCGGCGCCCGATCCCTTGCCGGACACCGCGACCGGCTCCGCGGGACGCCTGGTCACCGGGCCGCGGCGCACCGCGCCCGGCGCATTCCAGTCGGCCCGCTTCCTCGCGCGCTTCTTCGCCAGCTCCGAGGACTCCAGCTGGTACGGGACCGAGGTCACCATGACGCCGGGAGTGAAGAGCAGCCGGCCCTTCAGGCGCAGGGCGCTCTGGTTGTGCAGGACGTGCTCGTACCAGTGCCCCACCACGTACTCGGGGATGTAGATGGAGACGACGTCCCGCGGGCTCTCGCGGCGCAGGCCCCGTACGTACTCGATGATCGGCCGGGTGATCTCCCGGTACGGGGAGTCCAGGATCTTCAGCGGCACATTGATGCCGCGCCGCTCCCAGTCGTCCCTGAGCGCCTTGGTCTCGGCCGGGTCGACGCCGATGGAGAGCGCCTCCAGATGGTCGGAGCGCATCAGCTTCGCGTAGCCCAGCGCGCGCAGCGTCGGCTTGTGGACCTTGGAGACCAGCACGATCGAGTGGACGCGCGAGGGGCGCAGGCTCTCGTCGGACGGTTCGTCCGGTGCCGCGATCTCCTCGGCCACCCGGTCGTAGTGCTTGCGGATCGCGGTCATGGTCCCGAAGAAGATCACCATGCCGAGCAGGGCGACCCAGGCGCCGTGGGTGAACTTGGTGGCCAGGACGACGACCAGCACCAGACCGGTGAAGAAGGCGCCGAAGGTGTTGATGGCGCGCGAGCGGATCATGTGACGGCGCTTGTTCGGGTCCTTCTCGGTCGCCAGATGGCGGTTCCAGTGCCGGACCATGCCGGTCTGGCTGAGGGTGAAGGAGACGAACACACCGACGATGTACAGCTGGATCAGCCGGGTCGAGTCGGCGCCGTAGATGACCACGAGCAGCACGGCGGCGCCGGCCAGCAGCACGATGCCGTTGGAGAAGGCCAGCCGGTCGCCCCGGGTGTGCAGCTGGCGCGGCAGATAGCGGTCCTGGGCGAGGATCGAGCCGAGCAGCGGGAAGCCGTTGTACGCGGTGTTGGCGGCCAGGAAGAGGACCAGTGCGGTCGCCGCGGCGAGGACCACGAAGAAGAAGGTGCCATTGCCGAAGACGGCGGCGGCCACCTGTGAGATCACCGGGTCCTGGTTGTAGCCGGACCCCAGCGGGACGCCGTGGTTGAGCAGATCGGTGCCGGGGTTGGATGCCATCCGCACCTTGGTGGCCATGGCGAGCCCGATGATCCCGCAGAACATGGTGACGGCCAGGACGCCCATCAGCGCCAGCGTGGACGCGGCGTTCTTGCTCTTCGGCTTGCGGAAGGCCGGTACGCCGTTGCTGATCGCCTCGACGCCGGTGAGCGCCGCACAGCCGGACGAGAAGGCCCTCAGCAGCAGGAAGACCATGGCGAAGCCGCCGAGGCCGCCCCGCTCGGCGTGGATCGTGAAGCCCGCGGTCGGGGCCTTCATGGTGTCGCCGAGTACGAGTCCCCTGAAGGCGCCCCACACGATCATGATGAAGACGCCCGCGACGAAGACGTACGTCGGAATGGCGAAGAGCTTTCCCGACTCCTTCACACCGCGGAGGTTCATCAGGGTCAGCAGAATGATCGTGCCGACGGCGCAGAGCACCTTGTGTTCGACGACGAAGGGGATCGCCGAGCCGAGGTTCTCGACGCCGGACGCGATCGACACGGCGACGGTGAGCACGTAGTCGACGAGCAGGGCGCTGGCCACGGTGAGGCCGGCCTTCGGCCCCAGGTTGGTGGTGGCGACCTCGTAGTCACCGCCGCCGCTGGGGTAGGCGTGCACGTTCTGCCGGTAGGACGCCACCACGGTGAACATCAGCACCACGACGGCAACCGCGATCCACGGGCTGAAGTGGTAGGCCGACACACCCGCGACGGAGAGGACGAGCAGCACTTCTCCCGGGGCGTACGCCACCGAGGACAGGGGGTCGGAGGCGAAGACGGGAAGCGCGATGCGTTTGGGGAGAAGGGTCTCACCCAGCTTGTCGCTGCGCAGCGCCCGGCCGATCAGGATGCGTTTGGGCACGTCGGTCAGTTTGGACACGGTGAGGATCGTAAGCGTTCGATATAGGGGGCGCGCACCCCCCACCCCCTCATCACCACAGTGTCAACACGACGGAATATCCGGCTCCCCCGCGGCGGCCCCCGTACGGGGCTCCCCACCCGCACCGTGCGTGTGTAGCTTGGCCGCTTGTCTGAGAGTCTTTATTCCTTGGCCGGGGCCATTTTCCGGTGGAACAGTTATGACCGAAAATTTACGGACGTGTGGAAGGACGGTCGTGCACATCGTCATCATGGGCTGCGGGCGAGTGGGAGCCGCTCTCGCGCAGACCCTGGAACAGCAGGGGCACACGGTCGCAGTCATCGACCAGGACCCCACGGCCTTCCGCCGTCTGGGCGCCGGGTTCGGCGGTCGCCGGGTCACCGGAGTCGGTTTCGACCAGGACACCCTCCGTGAGGCGGGTGTCGAGGAGGCCGGTGCGTTCGCCGCGGTGAGCAGCGGGGACAACTCGAACATCATCGCGGCGCGGGTCGCCCGCGAGATGTTCGGGATCGAGAACGTCGCCGCCCGCATCTACGACCCCCGCCGTGCCGAGGTCTACCAGCGTCTGGGCATCCCCACCGTGGCGACGGTCCGCTGGACCGCCGACCAGATGCTGCGGCGGCTGCTGCCGTCCGGCGCCGAACCCCTGTGGCGCGATCCGAGCGGCGGTGTGCAGCTCGCGGAGGTGCACACGTCGCCCGCCTGGATCGGCCGGAAGATCAGCCAGCTCCAGGAGGAGACAGGCGTGCGCGTCGCGTTTCTCACACGTCTGGGCGAGGCGACGCTGCCCACCTCCCGGACGGTGCTCCAGGAGGGCGATCTGGTGCACGTCATGATGCACACGGCCGAGGTCGAGAAGGTCGAGGCGGCCTTCGCCCGGGGCCCCGAGGAGGGCGGTCACTGATGCGTGTCGCTATTGCCGGGGCCGGCGCGGTGGGGCGTTCCATCGCGGGCGAGCTGCTGGAGAACGGCCACGAGGTCCTGCTGGTCGACAAGGCGCCCACCGCCATCTCGGTGGAGCGGGTGCCGCTGGCCGAGTGGCTGCTCGCGGACGCCTGCGAGATCACCTCACTGGACGAGGCCGCGCTGCAGCGGTGCAACGTGGTGATCGCCGCGACCGGTGACGACAAGGTCAATCTGGTGGTCTCGCTGCTCGCCAAGACGGAGTACGGGGTGCCGCGGGTCGTGGCCCGGGTGAACAACCCCAAGAACGAGTGGCTGTTCAACGAGTCCTGGGGCGTCGATGTCGCGGTCTCCACACCGCGGCTGATGTCGGCGCTGGTCGAGGAGGCCGTGAGCGTCGGCGATCTCGTACGGCTGCTGCGCTTCAGCCACGGCGACGCCAACCTGGTCGAGCTGACGCTGCCGCCGGAGTCCGCGCTGGCCGGCACCCAGGTCCACGAGGTGGCGTGGCCCGAGGACACCTCGCTGGTCACCATCATCCGCGGAACCCGGGTCCTGACGCCGAGCCCGGAGGAGACGCTGGAGGCGGGCGACGAGCTGCTGTTCGTGGCCGCGCAGGCGCGCGAGGAGCAGCTGGAGGACCTGCTTTCGGTACGCCGGGAGGGCGCGGCCGGTTAGCCGCTTCCGGCCCCGGATCCGTACCGGAGCGAGAACCGCCGTACCGGGGTCGTCC
>NZ_JBHYWP010000103.1:18959-28717 GCF_042751845.1 Streptomyces sp. NPDC059398
GCCCCCCTGATTTCGGACCCCCGGCGGGGCGGGCCGGTTACCCCTCCCCCCCCCCCCACACCGACCCCGACCCAAACCCGCCCACCGGGGCTCCCCCCTGACCGCCGGTTCTCGCTGTGCGCAGTGTGCCGGCTGCGCGGCCGGGTGAGGTGGACGGGCTGTTACGCCTCGCCGCGCTGCGCCTCCGCGGCGGCCGCCTTGCGTGCCTTCTCGGCCTTCTCCTCGGCCTCCATCTCGGCGAACACGTCGATGGGCGGCGGGGCCTTCGCCAGGAAGACCCAGGTGAGGTAGACCGCGAGCAGGAACGGCGGGATCTTCAGCGCGATCAGCACCCAGCCGAACTGCGTGGTGTCGGCCCACCAGTACAGCGGGAAGAGCACCGCGCACTTGGCGAGGAGGATCAGCCCCCAGGCCCAGCTCGACTTGGTGTACGCCGATTTGCGGCCGGGGTTGCGGGTGCGCCAGGAGAGGTTCTCCTTGAAGACCGGTCCGAGGATCACCCCGATCAGCGGGAAGCCCGCCGCCGCCGTCACGATGTAGGCGAGAGCGAGCCCCAGCGTGTACAGCATGCCCGGCAGATAGAAGTCCTTGGCGTTGCCGGTCATCATCGCGAAGACCACGCCGAAGGCGACACCGAAGACACCGCTGAAGGCGTGCTTGACGGTGTCCCTGCGGACCAGCCGCACCACGACGAGCACCAGGGAGACCGCCACGGCGGCGATCGCCGAGGTCTTGAGGTCCTTGTTGACCGTGAAGATCGTCACGAACAGCAGGCCCGGGAGCACGGTCTCCACCATGCCCCGCACCCCGCCGAAGGCTTCGAAGAGAGCGGCCTCCGTGACGGCTCTGTCGGCGGTGTCCTGGTCGGTTGTGGTCGGCTTGTCGAGAGACGTCACCGGCTACTCCTGTCCGAGCGGTCGCAGTTCGTATTTGGGGTTGAACAGCACCCGCCGGCCGTGGCTCATGGAGATCCGGCCGGAGGCGATCAGCTTGCGGCCCGGTTCTATGCCCACGATCGAGCGCCGGCCGAGCCACACCACGTCCAGCGGTGCCGTGCCGTCGAACAGCTCGGCCTCCAGGGCGGGCACACCGGCCCGGGGACGCAGGGTGACCGTGCGCAAGGTACCAGTCACCTTGACGATCTGGCGGTCGGTGCATTCGGAGATCCTGGTGCACCCGGTGGCCTGCGCGTCCTCCTGCAGCTCCGCGGAGTGCAGATCCTCCTGCGAGGTCGACAGCCGGTCGATCATCCGGCGGAAGCGGCCGGTCGGCTTAACACTCATAGGTGAAGGGTACCGGGGCGCCGGTATCCGCCGCCCGCTGTGCCCCGGCCCTTTCCGGGCGCCCGTCAGTGCTCGAAGCGGTATCCCATCCCGGGCTCGGTGACGAAGTGCCGGGGGTGCGAGGGGTCGGCCTCCAGTTTGCGGCGCAGCTGGGCCATGTAGACGCGCAGATAGTTGGTCTCGGTGCCGTACGAGGGACCCCAGACCTCCTGGAGCAGCTGCTTCTGGCTGACCAGCCGGCCGGTGTTCCGTACGAGCACCTCCAGGAGGTGCCACTCGGTCGGTGTCAGCCGTACGTCACGGCCCGCGCGCTGCACCTTCTTGGCCGCCAGGTCGACCGTGAACTCGGCGGTCTCCACCAGGGAGACGTCCTCGCCCCCCGCACCGGAATCGGGTCCGACGGGCTCGGCCCTGCGGACCGCGGCGCGCAGCCGGGCCAGCAGTTCGTCCATGCCGAAGGGCTTGGTGACGTAGTCGTCGGCGCCCGCGTCCAGCGCCTCGACCTTCTCGTCCGACGTGTGGCGCGCGGAGAGCACCAGGACCGGCACCCGGGTCCAGCCGCGCAGGCCCCTGATGACCTCCACGCCGTCCATGTCGGGCAGCCCGAGGTCCAGGAGGACCACGTCGGGGTGGCGGGCGGCGGCCAGCCGGAGCGCGGTGGCCCCGTCCGGGGCGGCGTCCACCTCGTACTTGCGCGCCTTCAGGTTGATCACAAGGGCGCGTACGATCTGCGGATCGTCCTCGACCACGAGCACCCGGGTCATAGCTGGATCTGCCTCTCTGCCGATGGGGCGGCCGGTGGGGTGGCCGGTGGGGCGGGCCGCGCGGCCGCGGTGGATCCGGACGGTGGCGCGGCTCCGCTTGATCCGGACGACAACGCGGCTCCGGTGGATCCGGACGGCGCGGTGGTATCCGCACCCGCCGGTCCCGTGACCGCTCTCAGCGTGAGGACCATGGTCATCCCGCCGCCCGGGGTGTCCTCGGCGCCCAGCGTGCCGCCCATCGCCTCGGCGAAGCCGCGGGCGACCGCGAGTCCGAGCCCGACGCCCACGCCCCGCGGGGCGTCGCCGAGGCGCTGGAAGGGCTCGAAGATGCGCTCCTTGGCCTCGTCGGGGACGCCCGGACCCCGGTCGGCCACGCGCAGCTCCACCCGGTCGCCCAGCGCGCTGGCGGCCACGGTGACGGGCACATCGCCCGGGTTGTACTTGACGGCGTTCTCGACGATGTTGGCGACGGCGCGCTCAAGGAGTCCGGGGTCGACGGCCACCATGGGCAGCGTCTCCGGGATGTCCAGCTCGGCGCTGCCCTCGGGAACGCCGCCCAGCGCCATCGGGACGACCTCGTCCAGGTCGATCTCGCGGATCAGCGGGGTGACGGTGCCGGTCTGGAGCCTGGAGACGTCCAGGAGGTTGCCGACGAGGTGGTCGAGGCGGTCCGCGCCGTCCTCGATACCCGCGAGCAGCTCCGCCTCGTCCTCGTCCGACCAGGAGACGTCGTCGGAGCGCAGTGAGCTGACGGCCGCCTTGATGGCCGCGAGCGGGGTCCGCAGATCGTGGCTGACGGCGGCGAGGAGCGCCGTACGGATGCGGTTGCCCTCGGCCAGCCTGCGGGCCTCCTCGGCCTCGTCGACGAGGCGCCGGCGGTCCAGTACGACAGCGGCCTGGGCAGCGAACGCGCCGAGCACCCTGCGGTCCTCGGCGGGCAGCACCCGGCCGGTGAGCGCCATGGCCATATGGTCGCCGATCGGCATGTCCACGTCCGCGCCCTCGGGGCGGTCGAGCGGCCGGGGCCCGACGCTGCCCACACAGACCCAGGGATCGACGTCGCTCTTCCGTTCGAGGAGTGCCACGGACTCCATGGCGAACGTCTCCCTCACCCGTTCGAGCAGGGCGTCCAGCGAGGTCTCGCCGCGCAGCACGCTGCCGGCCAGGAAGGAGAGGATCTCGGACTCGGCGCGGAGTCTGGCAGCCTGATGCGTGCGGCGGGCGGCCTGGTCCACCACCGACGCCACCGCCACGGCGACCGAGAAGAAGATCACGATGGCGACGATGTTCTTCGAGTTCGAGATCGTCAGCAGATGCAGCGGCGGCGCGAAGTAGTAGTTCAGCAGCAGCGAGCCGAAGGCCGCGGACGCGAGCGCGGGCAGCAGTCCGCCGAGCAGCGCGGCGGCGACCGTCAGCGACAGGAACAGCAGCATGTCGTTGGCGAGGCCCAGCTCGGCGTCGACGTTGGTCAGCAGCACGGTGAGAACGGCGGGCCCGACCACCCCGGCCAGCCAGCCCCAGATGATCCGTACGTGCCCCAGCCGCGCCCCGCGCGCGACCGGCAGCCCCCGGCCCTTGGCGACCTCCTCGTGGGTGACGATGTGGACGTCCAGGTCGGGCCCGGAATCCCGCGCCACGGTCTGGCCGACACCCGGGCCGAAGACGTACTGCCAGGTCTTTCGGCGGCTGGAGCCGAGCACGATCTGGGTGGCGTTGACCCCGCGGGCGAACTCCAGCAGCGCGGAGGGGATGTCCTCCCCTATGACGTGGTGGAAGGTGCCGCCCAGATCCTCGACCAGGGTCCGCTGGAAGGCCAGCTCCTTGGGGGACGCCGAGGTCAGGCCGTCGCTCCGGGCGATGTAGACGGCGAGGATCTCGCTGCCCGACCCCTTGGCGGCCATCCTGGCCGCGCGGCGGATGAGTGTACGCCCCTCGGGGCCGCCGGTGAGTCCCACCACGATGCGCTCGCGGGCCTGCCAGGTGGAGCGGATGTTGTGCTCGCCGCGGTACTGCTGGAGGTACTCGTCCACCCGGTCGGCCACCCAGAGCAGCGCGAGTTCACGCAGGGCGGTGAGGTTGCCGGGGCGGAAGTAGTTGGAGAGGGCCGCGTCGACCTTGTCGGGTTGGTAGATGTTGCCGTGCGCCATCCGGCGGCGCAGCGACTGGGGCGACATGTCGACCAGTTCGAGCTGGTCGGCCCGGCGGACCACTTCGTCGGGGACGGTCTCGCGCTGGGCGACACCCGTGATCGACTCGACGACGTCGCCGAGTGACTCCAGATGCTGGATGTTGACGGCCGAGACGACGTCGATGCCGGCCTTGAGCAGCTCCTCCACGTCCTGCCAGCGCTTGGCGTTGCGCGAGCCCGGGACATTGGTGTGGGCCAGCTCGTCGACGAGGGCGACGGCGGGGGCGCGCTCCAGGACCGCGTCCACGTCCATCTCGGTGAAGACACCGCCGCGGTAGCCGATCTCACGGCGCCGGATCTGCTCCAGGCCGTGCATCATCACCTCCGTGCGCGGCCGGTCGTGATGCTCGACGAAGGCGATGACGCAGTCGGTCCCCCGCTCCACCCTGCGGTGGGCCTCGGACAGCATCGCGTACGTCTTCCCGACGCCCGGTGCCGCGCCGAGGAATATTCGAAGCTTGCCTCGTGCCATGGCCCCATTGTCTTTCGGAGAGCAGCTGAGTACCCTCCGTCGACCTTACGGCCATCGATTCCGGCATAACGGACGGGGGGTCACTCGTACGGGTGTCTTGACGCGATCCTGATGGAGTGCTGCGGCCCCTGATCGGCCCTGGTCGGGCGGGCGTCTCAGGGGCCGTCACCGCAGCTGTCCCGGCGGTCACCGGCGGCTTCCGGCTCTCAGCCGGTCACCGTACGGTCAGCCTTCGGTCAGCTGCTTCAGCGCCACATTGAGCTCCAGGACGTCGACCCGGGGCTCCCCGACGAAGCCGAGCGTACGGCCGGTGGTGTGCCCGGCGACCAGCCGCTCGACCTGCGCCACCGTGAGGTGGTTGCGGGCGGCGACCCGGTGCACCTGGAGCTTCGCGTACTGCGGCGAGATGTCCGGGTCGAGCCCGGAGCCCGAGGAGGTGACGGCGTCGGCGGGCACGTCGGACGGCCGCACCCGGTAGCCGGGGACCGAGTTGTCCCTGATCACGGCGGACTTGGTGGCCCTGACCCAGCTGATCAGTTCCGCGTTGTCGCCCGACCGGTTGGTCGCCCCGGACACCAGCAGCCGGTACTGGGTGTTGACGCTGTTGGTGCCCAGGCCGTTGGAGGGGCGCGGCTGGAACCATCTGAGGTCGGGCGCCGGGGTCTGCTGCCCCTTCTTCAGCGGCAGGGTGTACCGCTGCCCGATGAGGGAGGAGCCGACGACCCTGCCGCCGGACCTGATCTCGGAACCGTTGGCCTGGTGGCCCATGACCGCCTGGGCGACGCCGGTGACGGCGAGGGGGTAGACCACCCCGCAGACGACGGTCAGGACGAGAAGGGCGCGCAGTCCGGCCCAGAGCAGGCGGCCGGTACCGCTCACGGAGTTGTTCATGGGGGTCACCCGATCCCGGGTATGAGGGAGATGAGCAGATCGATGATCTTGATGCCGATGAACGGCGCGACCAGGCCGCCGAGCCCGTAGATCCCGAGGTTGCGGCGGAGCATCCGGTCGGCGCCGGTCGGCTTGTACCGCACACCCTTCAGAGCCAGCGGCACCAGCGCGACGATGACCAGCGCGTTGAAGACGACGGCCGAGAGGATCGCGGTCTCGGGCGACGAGAGGCGCATGATGTTCAGCTTGTCGAGGCTCGGGTACGCCACCGCGAACATCGCGGGGATGATCGCGAAGTACTTGGCGACGTCGTTGGCGATGGAGAACGTCGTCAGGGCGCCCCGGGTGATGAGCAGCTGCTTTCCGATCTCGACGATCTCGATCAGCTTCGTCGGGTTGGAGTCCAGGTCCACCATGTTCCCGGCCTCCTTGGCGGCCGATGTCCCGGTGTTCATGGCCACTCCGACGTCCGCCTGCGCCAGGGCCGGGGCGTCGTTCGTCCCGTCCCCCGTCATCGCGACGAGCTGGCCGCCGGCCTGCTCACGCTTGATCAGCGCCATCTTGTCCTCGGGGGTGGCCTCGGCGAGGAAGTCGTCGACGCCCGCCTCCTGGGCGATGGCCCGCGCCGTCAGCGGGTTGTCGCCCGTGATCATGACGGTCTTGATGCCCATACGGCGCAGCTCGTCGAACCGCTCCCGCATCCCTTCCTTGACGACGTCCTTGAGATGGACGACGCCCAGCACCCGGGCGCCCTCCCGGTCCTCGACGGCGACGAGCAGCGGGGTGCCGCCCGCATCCGAGATCGCGTCCGTGAGCGTCCGCGCGTCCTGCGGGACCTGCCCGCCGTTCTCCCGTACCCAGGCGGCGACGGAGCCGCTCGCGCCCTTGCGGATCCGGCGGCCACCGGTGTCCACGCCCGACATACGGGTCTGTGCGGTGAAGGAGATCCAGTCGGCCCCGGTCAGCTCGCCGCGGCTGCGCTCGCGCAGTCCGTACTTCTCCTTGGCGAGTACGACGACCGAGCGGCCCTCCGGTGTCTCGTCGGCCAGCGAGGAGAGCTGCGCCGCGTCGGCGAGCACGGCCTCGGTGACGCCCCGGACGGGGACGAACGCGGCGGCCTGCCGGTTGCCGAGGGTGATGGTGCCCGTCTTGTCGAGCAGCAGGGTCGACACATCACCGGCGGCCTCGACCGCGCGTCCCGACATGGCCAGCACATTGCGCTGGACGAGCCGGTCCATGCCCGCGATGCCGATCGCGGAGAGCAGCGCGCCGATGGTGGTCGGGATCAGGCAGACCAGCAGCGCGGTGAGGACGGTCATCGACTGCTTCGCACCGGCGTACTCCGCGAACGGCTGGAGGGTCACGACCGCCAGCAGGAAGACGATGGTGAGCGAGGCGAGCAGGATGTTCAGCGCGATCTCGTTGGGCGTCTTCTGCCGGGCGGCGCCCTCCACCAGTTTGATCATCCGGTCGATGAAGGTCTCGCCGGGCTTCGTCATGATCCTGACGACGATCCGGTCGGAGAGCACCTTCGTACCGCCGGTGACGGCCGAGCGGTCGCCGCCCGACTCCCTGATGACGGGGGCTGATTCACCGGTGATCGCCGACTCGTCGACCGATGCGACCCCTTCGACGACGTCGCCGTCCCCGGGGATGGTGTCACCGGCCTCGCAGACCACCAGGTCGCCGATGCGCAGCGCGGTGCCGGGCACCTGCTCCTCCACGGCGCCGTCGAGCCGCCGGGCGACGGTGTCGCTCTTGGCCCTGCGCAGGGTGTCGGCCTGGGCCTTGCCGCGGCCCTCGGCGACCGCCTCCGCCAGATTGGCGAAGACCGTGGTCAGCCAGAGCCAGCCGGTGACGGCCCAGCCGAACCAGTCGCCCGGGTCCTTGAGCGCGAATCCGGTGGTGACCACGGAGCCGACCTCGACCACGAACATCACGGGCGACTTGACCATGATCCGCGGATCGAGTTTGCGCAGGGCGTCGGGGAAGGACCTGAGCAGCTGCCGGGGGTCGAACAGCCCGCCGCCGACACGGCCTTCGGACTTCGGGCCCGGCGCGTCCTGGTGGGGCACGCGGGCCGGGGTGAGGGTACTCATGACGCCAGCCCTTCAGCGAGCGGTCCCAGCGCGAGCGCCGGGAAGTAGGTCAGACCAGCGATGATCATGATCGTGCCGACGAGCAGCCCGGCGAAGAGGGGCTTGTCGGTACGGAGGGTCCCGGAGGTCTCGGGTGTCCGGCGCTGTCCGGCGAGCGAGCCCGCGAGCGCCAGTACGAACACCATCGGTACGAAGCGGCCCAGCAGCATGGCGAGCCCGATGGTGGTGTTGAACCACTGGGTGTCGGCGCCCAGTCCGGCGAAGGCCGAACCGTTGTTGTTGGCGCCGGACGTGTAGGCGTAGAGGATCTCCGAGAAGCCGTGCGCCCCGGAGTTGGTCATCGAGTGGCCGGGGGTCGGCAGGGCCATCGCGGCCGCGGTGAAGCAGAGCACCAGTGCGGGGGTGACGAGGATGTAGCAGGACGCGAACTTGATCTCGCGGACGCCGATCTTCTTGCCCAGGTACTCGGGCGTACGGCCGACCATCAGACCGGCGATGAACACCGCGATGACCGCCATGATCAGCATCCCGTAGAGACCCGACCCGACACCGCCGGGCGCGATCTCGCCGAGCTGCATGCCCAGCATCGTGATGCCCCCGCCGAAGCCGGTGAAGGACGAGTGGAAGGAGTTGACCGCGCCGGTCGAGGTGAGCGTGGTCGCCACCGAGAAGATCGACGAGCCGCCGACCCCGAAGCGGGTCTCCTTGCCCTCCATGGCGCCGCCCGCGAGGTCGAAGGCGGGGCCCCCGTGGTGGAACTCGGTCCACATCATCAGCGCGGTGAAGGCGATCCAGATGGTCACCATCGTCGCCAGGATCGCGTACCCCTGTTTCAGGGAGCCCGCCATCCGGCCGAAGGTGCGGGTCATCGCGAAGGGGATGACCAGGATCAGGAAGATCTCCAGGAGGTTGGAGATGCCGTTCGGATTCTCGAAGGGGTGGGCGGAGTTGGCGTTGAAGTAGCCACCGCCGTTGGTGCCCAGCTCCTTGATGGCCTCCTGCGACGCGACGGCGCCGCCGTTCCACTGCTGCGCTCCGCCGGTGAACTGGCCGACCTCATGGATCCCCGCGAAGTTCTGGATGGCGCCGCACGCCACCAGGACCAGCGCGCCAGCGACGGCGATGGGGATGAGGATGCGGACGGTGCCGCGGACCAGATCGGCCCAGAAGTTGCCCAGTTCACCGCCGCCGGACGCACCGGTACGGGAGCGGGCGAAGCCCCGTACGAGGGCGATCGCGACGGCCATGCCCACGGCGGCCGAGACGAAGTTCTGCACCGCGAGGCCGCCGGTCTGCACGACATGGCCCATGGCCTGCTCGCCCGAGTACGACTGCCAGTTGGTGTTGGCGACGAAGGAGGCGGCGGTGTTGAACGCCTGGTCCGGGTCGATCGAGCGGAAGCCCAGCGAGCCGGGCAGAGCGCCCTGCACCCGCTGGAGCAGATAGAGGAAGAGGATGCTCACCAGCGAGAAGGCGAGAACCCCGCGGAGATACGCGGGCCAGCGCATCGCCGAGTCGGGATTGGCGCCGATGGCCTTGTAGATCCACTTCTCGGCCCGCAGATGCCGGTCGGACGAGTAGACCCGGGCCATGAAGTCGCCGAGGGGCCGGTAGACCAGACCGAGCGCCACGATGAGCGCGAGCATCTGGAGGGCGCCGGCGAGTACGGGGCTCAGCACGGCTCAGAACCTCTCCGGGTGGACAAGGGCGAGGACGAGATAGCCCAGCAGGGCAACGGCCACCACGAGGCCGATCACCGCTTCCACGGCAGAACCGGTCACAGCTTCGACACCCCCTTGGCGATGAGCGCCACCAGCGCGAAGACCGCGGCCATGGTGACGACGAAGGCCACATCGGCCATCGTGAGCTCCTGAAACAGTTCGAGGATTCGAAAGAACGGACTCCCTGAGCAAACCCCCTCGAACGTCGCCGGGACCGTTCGTTGACGCCTCCCATACGTCGAGGGGTCCGCCCTTGACGCGATCCCTACGCTGCCCCCTGTGACCGGGCACACACGGCTCTGACCAGCAGAAAGGCCGGTGGCCCGCACTCCCGTCGGGG
>NZ_JBHYWP010000104.1:0-20372 GCF_042751845.1 Streptomyces sp. NPDC059398
GGCGTACGCGGCGGAGAGTGCCCCCACCGGCCCTCGTACTCTGCCCGTCCGGGGCGCGCGGAGGCGGCCGAACGTGTAACTTGCCGGGGCAGGAAACCGGGCCCGGGGGACCGCTCCGGTGCGGGGGAACAGGGGGGACTGCTCCATGGGCGTGCGGCTCATGGTGGTCGACGACCACCGACTGCTCGCGGAGGCGCGCGCCTCCGCGCTGAGACTGCGCGGGCACCGGGTGCTCGCGGCGGCGGCTCCCACCGGGGGCGCGGCCGACCTCGTGGTCAGCAGGGCGCCCGACGTCTGCCTCTTCGGGACGGCCACGCCCGCCGGGCCCGGAGTCTTCGACCCGGTCGCCCGGATCAAGAGGGAACGGCCGCAGGTGGCCGTGGTGGTGCTCGGCCCGGTTCCCAACTCACCCGGTGTGGCTGCCGCGTTCGCCGCCGGCGCGTCCGGTTACGTGCGCCACGACGAGCGTATCGAGGGGGTCGAGCGGGCCATGGCGCAGGCGTGCGCGGGGGAGACCGCGGTCGCGCCGCAGCTGCTGCGGGCGGTCTTCACGGAGCTGCTCAACCCGGTGGCGCAGCCCGACGACGAGGGCCGCAGGCTGCTGGGCCTGCTCACCGCACGCGAGGCCGATGTGCTGGCCCGGGTGGCGGACGGTGCGGACACCCGGGCCATCGCGGCCGGAATGCGGATCGCGCCGAGCACCGCCCGTACGCATGTACAGCGGGTCCTGGTGAAGCTCGGCGTCAGCTCCCGGCTGGAGGCCGCCGCGCTCGCCGCGCGCACCGGGCTGCTCGACCACGCGAAGGCCCGGACGCTGCGGGAGGGGGAGGGGGAGGGGGCGGAGACGGCGGCGGGCCCGGAATCCGGGCCCGGCCCGGAATCCGCGACGGCCCCGGGGAGGGCAGCGGCCCCGGGCACGGCGGACGGGCCAGGAACGGCGGACGGGCCAGGAACGACGGAGGGACCGGACTCACCGAAGTGAGGTCCGGTCCCTCGCGAGGCCGTCAGGGAATCCTCCGTTACGGCGTCTTCTCCCCGGCCGGGGTCTCGTCCGGCGTGGGCGGCGCCACCGGGCGCAGCCACAGCCAGACCAGGAAGAACAGGCCGAGCACCAGCATCGCCAGCCCGGTCCAGAGGTTGATGTTGACGCCCTGGGCCTTCTTGAGGTCAGCGTCGGACGTGGTGAACCCGGCGATTGTGACGATGATCCCGTAGACCACGAACAGTCCGCCGATGATGCGCCGGATGTCGAAGAGGCGGGCCGCCGTCGCGGACTTCTTCTCCAGTTCGGAGACTTCGTTCTGCAGTTCAGACATGGTGGGTGCCTCCGATCAGAGCGAGTAGGGCAGGTAGCACAGGGCGGCGATGACGATGGCGCCCCAGCCGAGCAGAGCGGGCTTGCGGTACCAGGCGTCGTCGCCCTCGGCGGGTGCCTCCGGTGCGTCCGGCGACTCCGTTCCGTAGACCAGACCGGCCAGTTCGGACACCGGCTTGGGGGCGGTGAAGAGCGTGACGGCCACCATGACGACCGCACCCGCGACAAAACCGACGATCGCCGAGACGAAGTTGGCGCCCTGGTCGCTCGGGATGTCGATGATGCCCTGCTTGTAGATCCAGAAGTAGTTGAGCATCGCGGCGCAGGTACCGGCGAGCAGGCCCCACACACCGGACTTCATCGAGGCGCGCTTCCAGAACATGCCGATGATGAAGACCACGAACAGCGGGACGTTGAAGAAGGAGAAGAGCGTCTGGAGGTAGCTCATGATGTTGGAGAAGCTGGAGGCGATGAAGGCCGTGCCTATGGAGGCCAGCACACCGATCGCCGTGATCAGCCGTCCGAAGCGCAGGTAGTACGTGTCGGGCTTGTCCTTCTTCACGTACCGCGCCCAGATGTCCGTCGTGAAGACGGTGTTGAACGAGGAGACGTTGGCGGCCATACCGGCCATGAAGGCGGCCAGCAGACCCGTCACCGCGATACCGAGCACACCGTTGGGCAGCAGCTCCTGCATCAGCAGCGGAATCGCGTCGTTGTACGTGAGATCCGAGCCGGAGGTGCCGATCTTCGGGGCGATGACGGCGGCGACCAGGCCCGGGATCATCACGAGGAAGACGATGAACATCTTCGGGATGGCGGCGATCAGCGGGGTGCGCTGGGCGGCGGAGAGGTTCTTCGCGGAGAGCGCGCGCTGCACCTCGGCGAAGTTCGTCGTCCAGTAGCCGAAGGAGAGCACGAAGCCCAGGCCCAGGATGATCGTCAGCCAGTTCGCGCCGAGCGGGTTCGCGTGGCCGATCGAGGTGCCGCCCCAGGCGGTCATGAAGTCATGACCCTTGCTCTTGGTGAGCGTGTCCGAGAGGCCGTCCCAGCCGCCGACCCGCTTGAGGCCGAGGATGGTGAGCGGGATCAGCGCGGCGAGGATGACGAAGAACTGCAGCACCTCGTTGTAGATCGCCGACGAGAGGCCGCCGATGGTGATGTAGATGAGGACGAAGAGGCCGGCGACGACGATCGCGACCCACTGCGGCCAGCCCAGGAGCGCCTCCACGACGATCGACAGGGCGTAGAGGTTCACGCCCGCGATGAGGACCGCCGAGAAGGCGAAGAGTATGGAGCTCAGCAGGTGCGCCGACTTGTCGAAGCGGTGCAGCAGGAACTCGGGGACCGAGCGCACCTTCGACTTGTAGTAGAAGGGCATCATCACCAGGCCGAGGAAGACCATGGCGGGGATGGCGCCGATCCAGTACCAGTGGACGACGGCCACACCGTACTGCGCGCCGGTCGCCGCCATGCCGAGGATCTCGGTGGCGCCGAGGTTGGCCGCGACGAAGGCCAGACCGGTGACCCAGGCGGGCAGCGAACGGCCGGAGAGGAAGAAGTCGAGGCTCGTCTTCACACTTGCCCTGGCAGCGAATCCGATGCCCAGGACCACGATGAAGTAGATCGCCAGAATGGTGTAGTCGAGCCCGTTCGTGGGGAGCCGGAGTCCGGCAGCCAGGTATTGCATGAGTACTCGCTTCGTTGCCAGAACTTTTCCGGAGTGGAACCTACGCCTACATGTTCAAAAATTGAACACATGGTTGGTGTTCTTTGTTTGATTGTGATCGGGCTGGTTGGTATGTCCCGATGAAAGCGCTTGCTGCGTCCCCATTGACTGTTCTGTTGACTTGTGGTTTGTTGTGTGCGGTTCTGTTTGGGTAGTAGCAGTGGGCGAGGAGCGCCAGAGTGAAGAAGACATCGACCCGCCTCGCCGACGGTCGTGAGCTGCTCTACTACGACAGCCGGGACGATGTCGTACGTGACGCCGTGGACCGGCGCCCCCTCGGCCCCGTCGCCACCGCATCCGAGATCCGCACCGACCCGCTGCTCGGTGACGCGGTCGCCATCTCCTCGCACCGCCAGGAGCGCACCTACCACCCGCCGGCCGACGAGTGCCCGCTCTGCCCCTCACGCGACGGACGGCTCAGCGAGGTCCCCGAAGCCGACTACGACGTCGCCGTCTTCGAGAACCGCTTCCCCTCGCTCACCGGTGACTCCGGCCGCTGCGAGGTCGTCTGCTTCACCTCCGACCACCACGCCTCCTTCGCCGACCTCACCCCCGAACAGGCCGGCCTGGTCCTGGAGGCATGGACCGACCGGACCGCCGAGCTGGCCGAACTCCCCGCCGTCAAGCAGGTGTTCTGCTTCGAGAACCGCGGCGCCGAGATCGGTGTCACCCTCGGCCACCCGCACGGCCAGATCTACGGTTACCCCTTCATCACCCCGCGCACCGCGCTGATGCTGCGCTCCGCCGAGGCGTTCCAGGAGAGCAGCGGCGGCCGGAACCTCTTCGACGAGACCGTCGCCCGCGAGATGGCCGACGGCTCCCGGGTGGTCCTGGAGGGCGCGCACTGGGTGGCGTTCGTCCCGTACGCCGCGCACTGGCCGTACGAGGTGCACCTCTACCCCAAGCAGCGCGTACCCGACCTGCGCTTCCTCGGCGAGGACGCGCGCACAGAGTTTCCACAGATGTATCTGGAACTGTTGAAGCGCTTCGACCGGATCTTCGGCGAGGGCGAGCCGCCGACGCCGTATGTCTCCGCGCTCCACCAGGCGCCCTTCGGCGAGCTGGAGGGATACGGCATCAAGCGGGACGAATTCGCCCTGCATCTTGAGCTTTTCACCATTCGCCGTACTTCGGGCAAGCTGAAGTTCCTCGCGGGTTCCGAGTCGGGCATGAACGTCTTTGTGAATGACGTGCCGCCGGAGGCCGCGGCCGAGCGACTGCGAGAGGTAGCGAGCAAGTGAGCAAGAAGTACCTGGTCACCGGTGGCGCGGGATACGTCGGCAGTGTCGTGGCCGCCCACCTCCTGGAGGCCGGGCACGAGGTGACCGTGCTCGACGACCTTTCCACCGGCTTCCGCGCCTCCGTCCCCGACGGCGCCGCCTTCATCGAGGGCCGCATCCAGGACGCCGCCCGCTGGCTCGACTCTTCGTACGACGGTGTCCTGCACTTCGCCGCCTCCTCACAGGTCGGCGAGTCGGTCGTCAACCCCGAGAAGTACTGGCTCAACAACGTCGGCGGCACCACCGCGCTGCTCGCCGCGATGCGCTCGGCCGGTGTCCGCACCCTGGTGTTCTCCTCCACCGCCGCGGCCTACGGCGAGCCCACGGCCGTACCGATCAGGGAGAGCGCCCCCACGGCGCCGACCAACCCGTACGGCGCCACGAAGCTCGCCGTCGACCACATGATCAGCGGCGAGTGCGCGGCGCACGGCCTGGCCGCCGCCAGCCTGCGGTACTTCAACGTCGCGGGCGCCTACAAGACGTACGGCGAGCGCCATGACCCCGAGTCGCACCTCATCCCGCTGGTCCTCCAGGTCGCGCAGGGCCGCCGCGACGCCATCTCCGTGTACGGCGAGGACTACCCCACCCCGGACGGCACCTGCGTCCGCGACTACATCCATGTCGCGGACCTCGCCGAGGCCCATCTGCTCGCCCTGGACGCGGCCACCGCGGGCGAGCACCTGATCTGCAACCTCGGCAACGGCAGCGGGTTCTCGGTCCGCGAGGTCATCGAGACCGTACGCAAGGTCACCGGGCACCCCGTCCCCGAGCAGGCCGCGGGGCGCCGCGCGGGCGACCCGGCCACGCTCGTCGCCTCCGCCGACACCGCACGCGAGCGGCTCGGCTGGACCCCCTCGCGCCCCGATCTGGCCGGGATCGTCTCCGACGCCTGGGCCTTCGCGCAGCACATCCGCACACCGGCGTAGTCAGAGTTGTCCCACGACAGGTCCCACGACAGGTCCCACAGCAGGGGAGTTGCTGAGCAATGAGTTTCGAGGAGCTGTACGGGTCGGCCCCCGAGGGCACCTGGGCCGCGCCCGGCCGGGTCAACCTCATCGGTGAGTACACCGACTTCAACGAGGGCTTCGTCATGCCGCTCGCCCTGCCGCACACCGCCGTCGCGCAGGTGTCCCGGCGCACCGACGGCGTACTGCGGCTGTTCTCGGCGGACATCGAGGGCGGCGTCGTCCAGCTGCGCACCGACGAACTCGAACCGCTCACCAACACCAGCTGGGCGGCCTACCCGGCGGGCGTCGTCTGGGCGCTGCGCGAGGCGGGCCACCCGGTGACGGGCGCCGACATCCACCTCAGCTCCACGGTCCCCACCGGCGCCGGACTCTCCTCGTCCGCCGCCCTCGAAGTCGTCACCGCGCTCGCCCTCAACGACCTGTTCGGACTGGGCCTGGACTGCAACCAGCTGGCGCTGATCGCCCAGCGCGCCGAGAACGCCTTCGTCGGGGTGCCCTGCGGAGTCATGGACCAGACGGCATCGGCCTGCTGCGCCGACGGCCATGCCCTGCACCTCGACTGCCGGGACCACTCGATACGCCAGGTCCCCTTCGACCTGGCCGCCCAGGGGCTGCGGCTGCTCGTCGTGGACACCAGGGTCAAGCACGCCCTGGGCGACGGCGCCTACGCCGAGCGGCGCGCGGGCTGCGAGGAGGGCGCCCGGATCCTGGGCGTTCCCGCGCTGCGCGATGTGCCGTACGAGCAGCTGCCGGAGGCGCTGGACCGGCTCACCGACCCGAAGGTGCGCGGCTATGTCCGCCATGTCGTCTCGGACAACCACCGGGTGGCGCGGACGGTCGCGCTCCTCGACGCGGGCGACGTACGCGGGGTCGGCCCGATCCTCACCGACGGCCACGCCTCCCTCCGCGACGACCTGCTGGTCTCCTGCGAGGAGCTGGACCTGGTGGTGGCGGCGGCCAACGAAGGCGGCGCGCTGGGAGCCCGGATGACCGGCGGCGGCTTCGGCGGATCGGCGATCGTGCTCGTCGAGGAGGTGCACGCGGAGGCGGTGAGCAAGGCGGTGACCGAGGCGTTCGCCGGGGCCGGGTACACGGCCCCGCGGATCTTCACCGCCACGGCATCGGCGGGGGCGCGCCGGCTGAGCTGAGGCGTCGGCGGGGGCGGGGCGGCGGGGCGTGGCCACTGAGGCCCACGAGGCCCCGTCCGGTGCTTCCCGCCCGTCGCTCGTTCCCCTGCCCTCGCTCCCCGCCCCTCGCTCCCCGGGCCCGGTGTTCCCAATCACCGGACGCACCCGATGTGCGCCCGTACCCTGAACCAGAGCCACCGGTGGGGGTCCGGTGCGCGGGCGTGGGGGTTCCTATGGGTCATATTCGTGTTCTCGTCGTCGACGACCACCGCATCTTCGCCGAGTCGCTCGCCGCGGCCCTCGCCGCCGAGCCCGGCGTGGAGGTCACGGCCGCGGGCAGCGCTCCGGCCGCACTGCGCAGTCTGGACAGGGCGGCGGCGGACGCGCGTCCCTTCGATGTGCTGCTGGCCGACGCCGATCTCGGTGGCGCGGCGGGGTGGGGCAGCCACCGCCCGGCCGCCGCGTCCGGCGCCGCCGAGAGCGCCCCGGGGGACGGCATCGCGCTGGCAGCCGCGGCGCGTGCGGCCCGGCCCGCGCTGCGGACCGTCGTCCTCGCGGCGCGCGACGACCCGCGCCGGGCCGCGCTGGCCCTCCAGACCGGGGCCTCGGGGTGGGTCGCCAAGGACTGTTCGCTCCAGCGTCTGCTCGCCGTGGTCCGGGGCGTCCTGCGGGGCGAGACGCATCTGCCGCCCGCCCTGCTCACCGGCGTACTGCGGGAGCTGAACAGCGCCCAACGGCACCGCACCAAGGGCGAGTTGCTGGTCGAGGCGCTGACGCCGAGGGAGCGCGAGGTGCTGCGGTGCATGGTCGCGGGCCTGGGCCGCAAGGCGGTGGCCGAGCGGCTCTTCCTCTCCCCGCACACCGTCCGTACGCATATGCAGAACGTACTGGGCAAGCTCGGCGTGCACTCCACGCTGGCCGCGGTCGCCCTGGCGAGACGCGCGGGCGTCGGGCCCGCCGAAGGACCGCCCTCAGCCGGGGATGTTGTCGAACGGGGCGGTCAACTGGCGTAGCAGACTGGCCAGTTCACCCCGCTGGGTACGGGAGAGCTCGGCGAGCAGTGCGCGCTCCTGGGCGAGCAGCCCGGCCAGCGCCTGGTCGGCCCGGTCCCGCCCCTCGTCGGTCAGCCGGACCAGCACCCCGCGCCGGTCGCTGGGGTCGGGCAGCCGCTCGACGAGCCCCTTGGTGGCGAGCCGGTCGATGCGGTTGGTCATGGTGCCCGACGTGACCAGGGTCTGGGTCAGCAGCTGTCCGGGGGAGAGCTGGTACGGGTCGCCCGCGCGGCGCAACGACGTCAGGACGTCGAACTCCCAGGGCTCCAGACTGTGCTCGGAGAACGCGAGCCGGCGGGCGCGGTCGAGATGGCGCGCCAGCCTGGACACACGGCTCAGGACCTCAAGTGGTTCCACGTCGAGGTCGGGGCGCTCACGGCGCCACGCAGCGACCAGCCGGTCGACCTCATCCTCCATGTGGATCAGTGTAGAGGGTCTGTCGACATGAAGTCTCTTGGCGTCAACTATCTCGACCGCAACCATCTTGACTGCAACTATCTTGACATCAAGAGAATTATCGGGGAATGCTGCTCCCATGACCGCACCCACCTGGGATCCGCAGCAGTACCTGCGCCACGCGGACCACCGCACCCGACCCTTCCACGACCTCCTGAGCCGGATCCCCGGCACCCCGGCCACCATCGCCGACCTCGGCTGCGGCGCCGGCAACGCCACCGCCCTGCTCGCCGACCGCTGGCCGAACGCCCGGATCACCGGCTTCGACAACTCCCCGCAGATGCTGGAGCGGGCCCGGCAGTACGCGGGCCCCCGACTCACCTTCGCCCCCGCGGACGCCACCACCTGGACCCCCGCCGAACCGTACGACCTGCTCGTCTCCAACGCCCTCCTCCAGTGGGTACCCGGCCACGCCGACCGCTTTTCCGACTGGCTGGACGCCCTCGCCCCCGGCGCCACCTTCGCCTTCCAGGTGCCGGGCAACTTCACCGCACCCAGCCACACCCTCCTCGCCGCCCTGCGCGAGTCCCCGCGCTGGAAAACCCGCCTCTCCGGCGTCGGAGACCGCACGGGAGCCGTCCTGGAGCCCGCCGCATACCTCTCCCGCCTCACCGCCCTCGGCTGCGCGGCCGACGTCTGGGAGACCACCTACCTCCAGCTCCTCACCGGCGACGACCCGGTACTCGACTGGGTCAAGGGCACCGCCCTGCGCCCGGTCCTCACCGCCCTCGCCGACGACGAGGAGGCCACGGCCGCCTTCCTCACCGAATACCGCGACCTGCTCCGCGATGCCTACCCGCCGGGCCCGCACGGCACGGTCTTCCCGTTCCGCCGCATCTTCGCCGTCGCCCACCGGGAGCAGCGATGATCACCGCGGTCGACCACATCCAGCTCGCCGCCCGGCCCGGCACCGAGGACACCCTCCGCGCCTACTACGCCGGGGTGCTCGGCATGACCGAGATCCCCAAGCCCCCGGCCCTCGCCGCCCGGGGAGGCTGCTGGTTCCAGTCGGGCCCGGTCCAGCTGCACCTCGGTATGGAGGAGGGCCACCGCCCCTCGGTCAAGGCCCACCCGGCGCTCCGCGTCACCGGCATCGAGGCGTACGGCGCCCTGCTGGAATCCCGCGGCGCGAAAGTGGTCTGGGACGGCGACCTTCCCGGCCACCGCCGCTTCTACTCCTGGGACCCGGCCGGAAACCGCATCGAGTTCCTGGAGCCGGTGGGCTGACCTCACCCTTTCGGATGATCACATCGTGTAGGGCGCCGCGGGGCCCCTCTGACACCTAGCTTGGCGGTGTCGCTTGTGCCGCTGTGGCGCCCGCGCCCACACTGATGGAGGAGGTGCTTCACGATGACCGCTCTCGCACACGAGGTTTCCCCGGCTGTGGACGACGATCCGGTCTCCGACCTGGACGAGGTCCTCTGGCAGGCGTGGAAAGCCATGGATCTCCCCGAGGGCTACCGGGCCGAGATCATCGAGGGGTCCATCGAGGTGTCACCTACAGGTCGCCGCCGTCACGGCGTGCTCATCGGACGAATCCGCCGCGCGCTGGACGCTCACCTGGCCGGCGGAGACCACGGCGAGGTCGTCCACCATGACATCAATGTGATCCACCACCGCAAAACGTGGGTCCCGGATCTCTTCGTGGCCCCGCTCGATCTGGACGAGATCCCGGACGAGGACGGCCTGGGAGTCGACGCCGCCGGGGTGTCCGCAATCATCGAGGTCGTCTCGCCCGGTCGGCAGAACGAGCAGCGGGACCGGATCCGCAAACGCCGCGAGTACGCCCGTGCGGGCATTGCGCTCTACGTTCTCGTGGACGACCACGACGGCGACGGCACGGTCGTCCTGCTGACCTCACCCGACACGAAGAAGGCCGTCTACACGGACGAGCACCGCGTCCCCTACGGCACGGACGCGGTGCTCCCCGAAGGCCCGGCGAAGGGCTTCGCTATCGGCAGCGACATCACCGGGGCCTGACGCCTCCCTGGGCCCGTTCAGAGCTGCTTGAGCGCGTCCAGTGTGATGTCGATACGGATGTCGTACGGAACCCCGAGTTTCAGCTGATCATGGTGAATGCCGTTCAGCGCGTACGCCTTGGTCACCGGGTCGAGCTCGTAGACACGGACCACGGGGTGCTGGTTCGCTCCCGCCATCTCGACGAGCCAGAAATGCGGGATGCCGGCTGCCGCGTATTTGCGTGGCTTGGTGTCGCGGTCGCGGGCCTCCGAGTCGGGGGAGACGACCTCGACAGCGAGCAAGACATCCGCCGCCACGAAGCTGTTCTGCTCAAGGCTGGTGACAGCACTCGCGTGGACGACGGAGACATCGGGCTCGGGTCCATCGCGGCGGTCCAGGACGACCGTCATCTGGCGAATGACCTTCAGATGCCCGGCCACTGTGCTGCGCAACCCGGCCATCAACAGGTCGACCATCGTGCTGTGGAAATTCCGTTGAGGACGCGCGAAGACAAGGCTCCCGTCGATCAGCTCGGTGTGCGGCGGGAGACCGGGCAGCGTGAACAGGTCGTCCACGGTGTGTCCGTCCGGTGGTGGTACGGGCCGGCGGAAACGGTCACCGCCCGGCAGCTCGGCGGCCATGGGTTCTGCCATGGGCGGATTCTCGCCCTGTCCCACCACACCAGCGGCCGAAAAGCGTGTGAGTCATCACAACGAGTGAGGCCACGGCCCTGGCCAAGGGCCGCTCACCCCTTCCGGTGGCCTATCAGCCGCGGCTTCGGCTCCAGGCCGTCCAGCCCGTGCCACGCCAGGTTCACCAGATGCGCCGCCACCTCCGCCTTCGGCGGCTTGCGGACGTCCAGCCACCACTGGCCCGTCAGCGCCACCATGCCGACCAGCGCCTGCGCATACAGCGGCGCCAGCTTCTGGTCGAAGCCCCGCGCCTTGAACTCCATGCCCAGGATGTCCTCCACCTGCGTGGCGATATCGCTGATCAGCGACGCGAACGTCCCCGTCGACTGGGCCACCGGCGAATCCCGCACCAGAATGCGGAAACCGTCCGTGTACTCCTCGATGTAGTCGAGCAGCGCGAACGCCGCCTGCTCACACAGCTCACGCGGGTGGCCCGCCGTCAGCGAACCCGTCACCAGGTCCAGCAGCTGACGCATCTCCCGGTCCACCACCACCGCGTACAGGCCCTCCTTGCCGCCGAAGTGCTCGTACACCACCGGCTTGGAGACCCCGGCCTTCGCCGCGATCTCCTCCACCGACGTGCCCTCGAAACCCTTCGCGGCGAAGAGAGTGCGGCCGATGTCCAGCAGCTGCTCGCGGCGTTCCTTCCCCGTCATACGGACCCGGCGCGCACGCCGGGCCGCGGGCGGGCGGTTCTTGCCACCGCTGGTACTGCTGCCTTCGATCGCCACGTCTGTCATCATGCCGTCTCTGTGAGCTCACTCTTGCGCCGGGCATCGATCCGCTCAGCCGACGGCCAGCGCACGTCGTACGCCCAGCCCAGCAGCTCGAACCAGCGGATCAGACGCGCGCTGGAGTCCAGCTGGCCCCGCAGCACCCCGTGCCGGGCGCACGTCGGGTCCGCGTGGTGCAGGTTGTGCCAGGACTCCCCGCACGACAGGATCGCCAGCCACCACACATTGCCCGAACGGTCACGCGACTTGAACGGCCGCCGGCCCACCGCATGACAGATCGAGTTGATCGACCAGGTCACATGGTGGAGCAGCGCCACCCGGACCAGCGAGCCCCAGAAGAACGCCGTGAAAGCGCCCCACCACGACATCGTCACCAGACCGCCCACCAGCGGCGGAATCGCCAGCGACGCACCCGTCCAGTAGATGAAGTTCCGCGAGATCCAGCGGATCGCCGGGTCCTTGATCAGATCCGGTGCGTACTTGTGCTGCGGGGTCTGCTCCTCGTCGAACATCCACGCCATGTGCGCCCACCACAACCCCTTGAGCAGGGCCGGGAACGTATCGCCGTACCGCCACGGCGAATGCGGGTCGCCCTCCGCGTCGGAGAACTTGTGGTGCTTGCGGTGATCGGCCACCCACCGCACCAGCGGCCCCTCGACCGCCAGCGAGCCCATCATGGCCAGCACGATCCGCAGCGGACGCCTGGCCTTGAAAGCGCCATGGGTGAAATACCGGTGGAAACCGATCGTGATGCCATGGCACCCGACGTAGTACATCACCACGAGCAGACCCAGATCGAGCCAGCTCACACCGCCCCACCGCCAGGCCAGCGGCACCGCCGCGACCAGAGCGAGGAACGGCACGACGATGAAGAGCAGCAGACCGAACTGCTCCACGGAGCCTTTGCTGTCCCCGCCCAGCGTCGCGGAGCGGGTGGTGGGACCGGTCGGGGTCTGGGCTTCATCGATCAGATCGGGACCAATGGTCATAAGGGACGTCCCCCGTGGGGTGAGGAATGCGGCTGATGCCCGGCTACGGTTCCGTAACCTACGGCCTCGTAAGTATGTCAGCGAGCAGCCTCGCGGCAAGAGGGCTGTGGACGCCCCGGCGAGCCGGACAACCGGACACCTATCCTGTGTGCGTGTCGTCGGACAGCGCGGTCCGTTCTGTGACTTCTGGGAATGACCCCCAGACCCCTTCGCCAGTCGTGCCAACACTGCAAGGAGCCGCACCTGTGAGCAGTGCCGATCTGACCCCCACCCCGACCGCCAGCCCCGAGCTGCGCGCGGACATCCGCCGCCTGGGCGACCTGCTCGGCGAGACCCTCGTACGCCAGGAGGGCCCCGAACTGCTCGAACTCGTCGAACGCGTCCGCGCCCTCACCCGCGAGGACGGCGAAGCAGCCGCCGAGCTGCTCGGAGACACCGGGCTGGAGACCGCCGCCAAGCTGGTGCGCGCCTTCTCCACCTACTTCCACCTGGCCAACGTCACCGAGCAGGTACACCGCGGCCGCGAGATGCGCGCCGTACGCGCCGCCGAAGGCGGACTCCTCGCCCGCACCGCGGACCGGCTCAAGGACGCCGACCCCGACCACCTGCGCGCGACCGTACGCAACCTCAACGTACGGCCCGTCTTCACCGCCCACCCCACCGAAGCCGCACGCCGCTCCGTACTCAACAAGCTGCGCCGCATCGCCGAGCTCCTGGAGACCCCGGTCATCGAGGCCGACCGGCGCCGCCACGACCTGCGGCTCGCCGAGAGCATCGACCTCATCTGGCAGACCGACGAGCTCCGCGTCGTACGGCCCGAACCCGCGGACGAAGCGCGAAACGCGATCTACTACCTTGACGAACTCCACGCCGGAGCCGTCGGCGACGTCCTCGAAGACCTCGCCGCCGAACTCGACCGCGTCGGCGTCGAACTGCCCCCCGGCACCCGCCCGCTCTCCTTCGGCACCTGGATCGGCGGCGACCGCGACGGCAACCCCAACGTCACCCCCGCCGTCACCTGGGACGTGCTGATCCTCCAGCACGAACACGGCATCACCGACGCCATCGACCTCATCGACTACCTGCGCGGACTGCTCTCCAACTCCATCCGCTACACCGGCGCCACCCAGGAACTCCTCGACTCCCTCCAGCTCGACCTGGAACGCCTCCCCGAGATCAGCCCCCGCTACAAGCGCCTCAACGCCGAAGAGCCCTACCGCCTCAAGGCCACCTGCATCCGGCAGAAGCTCGTCAACACCCGCGAACGCCTCGCCAAGGGCACCCCCCACCGCGTCGGCCGCGACTACCTCGGCACCTCCGAACTCCTCAGCGACCTGACCCTCATCCAGGCATCCCTCCGCGACCACCGCGGCGGACTCTTCGCCGACGGCCGCATGGACCGCACCATCCGCACCCTCGCCGCGTTCGGCCTCCAGCTCGCCACCATGGACGTACGCGAACACGCCGACGCCCACCACCACGCACTCGGCCAGCTCTTCGACCGCCTCGGCGAAGAATCCTGGCGCTACGCCGACATGCCCCGCGAATACCGCCAGAAGCTCCTCGCCAAGGAACTCAGGTCCCGGCGCCCGCTCGCACCCAGCCCCGCCCCCCTCGATGCGGCAGGCGAGAAGACACTCGGCGTCTTCCACACCATCAAGCAGGCCTTCGAACGCTTCGGCCCCGAAGTCATCGAGTCCTACATCATCTCGATGTGCCAGGGCGCCGACGACGTCTTTGCCGCCGCCGTACTCGCCCGCGAAGCCGGCCTCCTCGACCTGCACGGCGGCTGGGCCAAGATCGGCATCGTGCCGCTCCTGGAGACCACCGACGAACTGCGCGCCGCCGACGTCATCCTCGACGAAATGCTCGCCGACCCCTCCTACCGGCGCCTCGTCTCGCTGCGCGGCGACGTCCAGGAGGTCATGCTCGGCTACTCCGACTCCTCCAAGTTCGGCGGCATCACCACCAGCCAGTGGGAGATCCACCGCGCCCAGCGCCGGCTGCGCGACGTCGCCCACCGCTACGGCGTACGCCTGCGGCTCTTCCACGGCCGCGGCGGCACCGTCGGCCGCGGCGGCGGCCCCTCCCACGACGCGATCCTCGCCCAGCCCTGGGGCACCCTCGAAGGCGAGATCAAGGTCACCGAACAGGGCGAGGTCATCTCCGACAAGTACCTCGTCCCCGCACTCGCCCGCGAGAACCTCGAACTGACCGTCGCGGCAACCCTCCAGGCATCCGCCCTGCACACCGCGCCCCGCCAGTCCGACGAAGCACTCGCCCGCTGGGACGCGGCCATGGACGTCGTCTCCGACGCCGCGCACGCCGCGTACCGCAAGCTGGTCGAGGACCCGGACCTGCCGACGTACTTCCTCGCCTCCACGCCGGTCGACCAGCTCGCCGACATGCACCTCGGCTCCCGGCCCTCCCGCCGCCCCGGCTCGGGCGTCTCGCTCGACGGACTGCGCGCCATCCCCTGGGTCTTCGGCTGGACCCAGTCCCGGCAGATCGTCCCCGGCTGGTACGGCGTCGGCTCCGGCCTCAAGGCCCTGCGCGAGACCGGACTCGACACCGTCCTGGACGAAATGCACGAACAGTGGCACTTCTTCCGGAACTTCATCTCCAACGTCGAGATGACCCTCGCCAAGACCGACCTGCGGATCGCCAGGCACTACGTCGACACCCTCGTGCCCGACGAACTCAAGCACGTCTACGCCGACATCGAGGCCGAACACGAACTCACCGTCCGCGAGGTCCTGCGCATCACCGGCGGCCAGCAGCTCCTGGACTCCCACCCCGCGCTCCAGCAGACCTTCGCCATCCGGGACGCCTACCTGGACCCGATCTCCTACCTCCAGGTCTCCCTGCTCGCCCGCCAGCGGGCAGCGGCCGAAAACGGCGAGGAGGCGGACCCGACCCTCGCACGGGCCCTGCTGCTCACCGTGAACGGAGTCGCCGCCGGGCTCCGCAACACGGGGTGACCTCCGGCCGGGGGCAGGGGCCCGGGGCGGCAGACGTCGCCTCGGTTCCCCGCCCCCGGTGATCCGGCCCATCGACTCGCTGGGAAGCGCCCCCTGAACGGGCTTGATGCGCGGACCGGGGCGAGGGCTTGAATCGGTGGCCGGAGAGTCGGCTCGCCCGGCACTCGGTCCTCAATCGCCGGACGGGCTCGAGATGCGCGGGCGGGGCTGCCGCGCGGACCCGGTGAGGCCGGATCACAGCGCCACGAACGCCGCCACCAGCAGCCCCGCACCCGCGACCCCCGCCGCCCACGCCGTACGCGTCATCCGCAGACCCCCACCGATCACCAGAGCCGCCAGCAACAACGCGCCGCCCAACGGAACCCACGCATGCAGCGCGCCCGCCCAGCCCGTCCTGATCGCCTCATCACTGCCGGGGCGGACCACCACCGGCAACCGCTCGCCCTTCTCGGCCGCCGTCGACTTGTCGATGACCAGCCCCCGGTGCGCGGCCGAACCCGCCGACGGCACGAACGGGCCCGTACACGTACCCCCCGAACACGACACCACCGTCAGCGTCCCGTGATCACGGCCCTTCGCCAGCAGCACATGCTGCGCCGTGCCCCACGACGACCAGAAACCGGCCACCAGGACCAGCACCGCGACACACCCCATGGCCGCCCTGCCCGCATACAGCAGGACGCCGCGACTCCGCTTCATGGGGCGCGATCCTTGGCCATCGGACCACACCGGGTCAACCCTCCGAGCCCGCCTCAGGAGTTGTACGTGGTCTGCGCCCGGTCCAGACCCTCGATGACCAACGCCTCCACCGCATCCGCCGCCCGGTCCACGAAGTACCCCAACTCCTTGCGCTCCGCCGACGAGAAATCCTTCAGCACGAAATCGGCAACCTGCATCCGACCCGGCGGACGCCCGATACCGAACCGCACCCGGTGATAGTCCGCCCCCAGCGACCTGGTCATCGACTTCAGACCGTTGTGCCCGTTGTCCCCGCCACCCAGCTTCAGCCGCAGCGTCCCGTAACCGATGTCCAGCTCGTCATGGACAGCGACGATGTTCGCCGTACCCACCTTGTAGAAATCCCGCAGCGCCGTGACCGGCCCGCCCGACAGATTCATGTACGACATCGGCTTCGCCAGCACCACCCGCCGGCTGCCCGGCCCCGGCGGACCCAGCCGGCCCTCCACCACCTGAGCGCGCGCCTTGTGCGCCTTGAAACGGCCCCCGATACGCTCCGCCAGCAGATCGGCCACCATGAAGCCCACATTGTGGCGGTTGGCCGCATAGTCGGGGCCAGGGTTACCGAGGCCCACAACCAGCCAGGGAGCCGTCGGATCGGGCGTCGTCATCTGCACGTCTCCCTCTGCACGTGTCCGGCCCCCGCCGAACCGCGGTGAACCGGTAAAAGCCGGTGAACAGCCAGCCGCCGCCCGCGCCTTGCGGCACGGACGGCGGACTCACACACACTCCGGAACACCACGGCCCCGGACCCGCCGGAACAACCGGCGGAAACACCTCAGCGCGAGGCTCAGGCCTCGGCACCCTCAGCAGCCTCGTCGGACTCCGCAGCCGGCTCCTCGGCCTGCGCGGCCACGACCTGGATGACCACGGCCTCCTCGTCGGTGGCAAGAGTCGTGCCGGACGGCAGCGGAACATCCTTCGCCAGGATCGAGTCACCGGCGTCCATGCCCGCGACCGACACCGTGACCGACTCCGGGATGTGCGTGGCCTCGGCCTCGACGGTCAGCGTGTTCTGCACGTACTCCAGCAGGTTGGCACCCGGCGCCAGGTCACCCTCGGCGTGCACCGAGACCTCGACCGTGACCTTCTCACCCAGCTTGACCGCGAGCAGGTCCACGTGGGTCAGGTTGCGCTTGATGGCGTCACGCTGGATCGCCTTGGGGATCACCAGCTCCGTACGGCCACCGATGTCCAGACGCAGCAGCGCGTTCGCCGTCTTCAGCGCCATCATCAGCTCGTGGCCGGGAAGGGTGATGTGCACGGTGTCGGCACCGTGACCGTAGATGACCGCGGGAACCTTGTTCTCACGACGGATCTGGCGGGCAGCGCCCTTGCCGAACTCGGTACGGACTTCAGCGGCGAGCTTGACCTCAGCCATGTGGCACTCCTCAGAGGTGACGGAAACGGATCGGTCACCCGGCCACGTATCGCGGCCTGCTACGAAGAGCGCGTCGATAACGGAGTCCCGTACCCATGAGTACGGCCTCCCTCGCCGAGCAACTCCGTGAGTCTACCCGGCGGGAAGGCCGTCCCAGAAATCGATCTTCAGGCCGCTGTCAGCAGGCCCGCGGCTACGCCTGCTCCTCGAAGAGGCTGGTCACCGAACCGTCCTCGAAGACCTCCCGCACCGCACGGGCGATCGTCGGCGCCATCGACAGCACCGTGATCTTGTCCAGCTCCAGGTTGTCCGGATCCGGCAGCGTGTTCGTGAAGACGAACTCACTCACCTTCGAATTCTTCAGACGGTCCGCGGCAGGACCCGACAGCACCCCGTGCGTCGCCGTCACGATCACATCCTCGGCACCGTTCGCGAACAGCGCGTCCGCCGCGGCGACAATCGTGCCACCGGTGTCGATCATGTCGTCCACCAGGACGCAGACCCGCCCCTTCACCTCACCCACGACCTCATGGACCGTGACCTGGTTGGCGACGTCCTTGTCACGGCGCTTGTGCACGATGGCCAGCGGCGCACCGAGCCGGTCGCACCAGCGGTCGGCCACCCGCACCCGGCCCGCGTCCGGCGAGACGATCGTCAGCTTCGAACGGTCCACCTTGGCGCCCACGTAGTCCGCCAGTATCGGCAGCGCGAACAGATGGTCCACCGGGCCGTCGAAGAACCCCTGGATCTGATCGGTGTGCAGATCCACCGTGAGGATGCGGTCCGCACCCGCCGTCTTCATCAGATCCGCGATCAGACGAGCCGAGATCGGCTCACGGCCCCGGTGCTTCTTGTCCTGCCGCGCGTAACCGTAGAACGGCACGATCACGGTGATGCTCCGGGCCGATGCCCGCTTCAGCGCATCGATCATGATCAGCTGCTCCATGATCCACTGGTTGATCGGAGCCGTGTGGCTCTGCATCAGGAAGCAGTCCGCGCCGCGGGCCGACTCCTGGAAGCGAACGTAGATCTCACCGTTCGCGAAGTCGAAGGCCTTAGTCGGCACCAGGTCGACCCCCAGCTGGGCGGCGACCTCCTCGGCCAGCTCGGGGTGGGCGCGGCCGGAGAAGAGCATCAGTTTCTTCTCGCCGGTCGTCTTGATCCCGGTCACAGCACAGTCTCCTCAGACGTGTTGATTGCTGCTGGGCGAGCCAGCCGGAGGTATGTACCGGGGCGTACCCCGGAGTCCCGGCCCGTAAGCCGAGCATGCGTCTATCACGGTACGCGCAGATGAACGCACGTGTTTCCGGTCAGCTTTCGCCACCGGCCTCGTCGGACACGGCCTGAGCGGCCCGCGCGGCGGCACTTCCCGGCCGCTTCCTGGCCACCCAACCCTCGATATTCCTTTGCTGGCCCCGGGCGACGGCCAGCGCACCGGCCGGCACGCTCTTCGTGATCACCGACCCCGCAGCGGTGTACACACCGTCCCCGACCGTGATGGGAGCCACAAACATGTTGTCCGAACCGGTGCGGCAGTGCGACCCGATCGTTGTGTGGTGTTTGTCCTGTCCGTCATAGTTCACGAACACGCTCGCCGCACCGATATTGCTGAACTCACCGATCGTCGCGTCCCCCACGTACGACAGATGCGGCACCTTGGAACCCTCACCGATGGTCGCGTTCTTCGTCTCCACATACGTCCCGATCTTCCCCCGCACACCGAGCCGCGTACCCGGCCGCAGATAGGCGTACGGACCCACGGTCGCGTGCTCACCCACCTCCGCACCGTCCGCCACCGTGTTGTCCACCCGCGCGAACGCACCCACCACGGTGTCCTTCAGCCGCGAGTTGGGCCCGACCTCCGCACCCTCCGCGAGATGCGTCGCACCCAGCAACTGCGTACCCGGATGAACCACCGCATCCGGCTCGAACGTCACCGACACATCGACGAAGACCGACGCGGGATCGACCACGCTCACCCCGGCGAGCATCGCCCGCTCCAGCAGCCGGGCGTTCAGCAGCGCACGTGCCTGCGCCAACTGCACCCGGTTGTTGATCCCCACGATCTCCCGGTGGTCATCGGCCACCGACGCCCCCACCCGGTGACCGGCCGACCGCAGAATGCCCAGCACATCGGTCAGGTACTCCTCACCCTGACTGTTGTCCGTGCGCACCTTGTCCAGCGCCTCCGCCAGCAGCCGCCCGTCGAAGGCGAACACCCCCGAATTGATCTCCCGGATCGCCAACTCCGCCTCGGAGGCGTCCTTGTGCTCCACGATCGAGATCACCGCACCGCTGGCGTGATCCCGCACGATGCGCCCGTAACCGGACGCGTCCGGCACCTCGGCGGTCAGCACGGTCACCGCGTTGCCATCGGCGGTGTGCGTGGCGGCGAGCGCGGCCAGCGTCGCCCCGGTCAGCAGCGGCGTGTCACCGCAGACCACCAGAACGGTGCCATCGGGGGGCGCGCCCAGCTCTTCGAGCGCGGTACGCACGGCATGTCCGGTGCCGTTCTGCTCGGCCTGCACGGCGGTCCGTACGTCCGCGTCGGTCTCCGCGAGATGGGCCTGGACCTTCTCACGCTCGTGCCCGACGACCACGACGAGCTGCTCCGGCCCCAGCTCGCGTGAGGCGGCCACGACATGGCCGACGAGCGAGCGCCCGCAGACCTCGTGCAGGACCTTGGGGGTGGCCGACTTCATCCGGGTCCCCGCACCCGCCGCGAGAACGACGACGGCGGCAGCCGAGGGAGCCCTTCCCCCTGTTTGCGCGGATCCGAGACCTTGGGGGGGAGTGGCGCTCACGGTGGTGCCCTTCGGGTGCGGGTGGGTGGATATCCGCAGAATACCGGGGGGCCGGGGGGTGGAAACGGGGGCGGGGGGGGGGCCCCGGCGGGGCACCGGGACGCCCCCCGGCCCCACGACTTCCTGATCCGGGAGGCACCCCGCACTGTGCATGTGCTGAACGCGCCCTC
>NZ_JBHYWP010000104.1:20382-28476 GCF_042751845.1 Streptomyces sp. NPDC059398
CCCTGGGGGGGTGGGGGCGGCCTGTGGGGGGCCGTGGGGGGGGGGGGGGGGGTTTATCCGCCTCTTCCGGGGGGGCGGGGGGGGGTAACGGGGGGGGGGTCCTGACCTGGAGGGTCAGGACCCGAACCTTGTGCTCCCGGAGAAGGAATCGAACCCTCATTCATCGGACCAAAACCGATTGTCCTGCCTTTAGACGATCCGGGATGAACTGCCCTCTATGTCTGATTCAAGTGATCAGGCGATCAGGCAGCCCCTACTATGCCGTACCACCAGCCCTCGACGCGACGGTAGAGGTCGGCACTTTGGTTCACGCGGACCACCAGGCAGCCGTGATAGTGCTCGCCCGTGTTCTTGCGGTTGGTCAACGGGTTGTGTTTCTTGACCGTCGTCTTGCCGAACGAGCCGACCCCGCCCACCACATCGGCCCAGTACCGCTCGGACGCGGAGGCGTCGGCCGTCTCGTGAATGTGTACGTGGAACCTCAGGTTGGCCGGGTCGACCTTCAGCAGGCGCAGCCATGCGAGGAAGACCTTGATCATGTCGGGGTCGCTATTGATGAAGGCCACCCGCTCCTGGGGTCGGTGAGGCTTGCTCTTGGTTCCCTCGGCCCAGTAGAGCGCGGCCCCCGCGATCATCAGTTCCCGCTCGGAAAGGTCGCCGATCTCGTCACTGGCCGCCCGCTTGGTCTTCTGGCGTTCCACCTCGCGACGCTGCAGCGTGGCCTCCCAGCCGCGCCTGGCGATCGCCGATGCGTCCTCTCGCGTGCGCCGGGGCGGCTTCGGCATGTCCCGCACCCAGAGCGAGATCGAACTCTTCGAGCACCCCAGCTCCACCTGGATCCCGTCGTACGTCATCCCCTGCGCCCGGAGCTCGCGGGCCTTCGCCCGCAGGTCGTCCTTCGCGTTCGGCCGTCTGGTCCACTCGGGTGCGGGCTCGCCCTCCAGCAGGCGGTTGAGGATGTCGTTGTTGTCGACGAAGAGCCGGTCGCGGATCTGGCGGCGGCTGAGGCCCTCCCTGCGTAACGCGATGGCCTGTTCGCGCAGGCCCTCGAAGTCGGCGTACTTGCTGTTTCTGCTGCGGATATCGGTCACGGCAACAGCATCGTCCGGAATGCGGACGTCCGGTTCGAAAGCATGCTCGATTCACTGGATCGAGTGATCAGGGCGTATTGCGCGTAACCTCCCGTATCGAAATTCGTGGGGCAGGGCTCTGCCCGCCCGTACGCTGGTTGCCATGACCGCAACGGGGGCGTACGACACCACGGCCACGGGGCTGACCGCCCGTGGCTGGTGGTGGTGGGAGCGGCGGCGCGGTGCCGCCCTGGATGTGGGGCTGGGCGTCGTCTCGGCTCTGGAATGCGCGCTGGAGGGTGTGGGCTTCTCCGGGCAGGCCGGGCTTCCGGTGCCGTTCGGAGTGGTGTTCGGGCTGTTGGCCGGATTCGTACTGGTGTTGCGGCGGCGGTGGCCGATCGCGGTGGTGCTGGTGTCGATCGCCACCACGCCCGCCCAGATGGGTTTCCTGATGGGGATCGTCGGGCTCTACACGCTCGCCGCATCCGATGTGCCGCGCCGGCTGACCGGTGCGCTGACGGTGATGGCGACGCTGGGCACGCTGATCGTGACGTTCGTACGGCTGCGCCATGGCGTGGGTGCGGAGGACGGGACTCCGGGCCCGGTGTTCGTGGTGCTCGCGTCCGTCTTCATGTCGCTGGGGCTGACGGCTCCGCCGGTGCTGTTCGGCCTGTACACCGGGGCGCGGCGCAGGCTGATGGAGAGTCTGCGGGAGCGTGCGGACAGTCTGGAGCGTGAGCTGTCGCTGCTGGCGGACCGTGCGGAGGAGCGGGCCGAGTGGGCGCGTACGGAGGAGCGGACACGGATCGCGCGGGAGATGCACGACGTGGTGGCGCACCGGGTGAGTCTGATGGTGGTGCATGCGGCGGCTCTGCAGGCGGTGGCGTTGAAAGATCCCGTGAAGGCGTCGAAGAACGCTGCCCTGGTGGGAGACATGGGGCGGCAGGCGCTGACGGAGTTGCGGGAGATGCTGGGGGTGTTGCGTTCGGGCGGGTCGGTACGGGCTCCGGCGGCGGTTCCGCTGGCTGCGGTCGGGGTGGCGGCTGCGGCTGCCGCGGCGGCCGCGGTGGAGGACGGGCCGTGTCTGGACGAGCTGGATGTGCTGGTGGGGCAGTCGCGGGCGGCGGGGATGGTGGTGGAGCTGTCGGTGGAGGGCGCCGCCGGGTCGTATGACGCGTTGGTCGAGCAGACGGCGTACCGGGTGGTGCAGGAGGCGCTCACCAATGTCCACAAGCATGCGGCCGGGGCGAGGACGCGGGTGCGGCTGGCGCATCGCGGGGCCGAGGTGGCGTTGCAGGTCGAGAACGGTCCGTCGGATGCGGGTGCGGCCGATGCGGGGCTGCCGAGTGGTGGGAACGGGCTGGTGGGGATGCGGGAGCGGGTGATGGCGCTGGGAGGGGTGTTCGTTTCGGGGCCGACGGAGGCCGGGGGTTTCCGGGTGTCGGCGGTGCTGCCGGAGCGGCGGCCCGCTGAGGGGGAGTGAGGGGCGGGGGCGCTGCGCGTTCCTCCTCTGTTGCCTCCCGTGTGCTGCTACCTGGGTTCGCCGCGTTCCCCTGCCGCTCCGTGCTGTCTTCTGCTGCTTTCCGTGTCCGGGGCCGGTCCGTTGCATGCCCGGTCCCGCACGAGCGCCCTGTCTGTTACGAGCCCAGTCGGACGGGCTGGAGGCCGGTGACGAGGGTGGTGAGGGCCTGGTCGATGTCGGGGCCCAGGTACCAGTCGCCGGTGTGGTCGACGCTGTAGATCCGGCCTTCGGTGTCGATGGCGAGGAGCGCCCGGCCGTCCCCTTCGTCGCCGAGCGGGGCGATCTCGGTGTCGAGTGCGCGACCGAGGTCGCCGAGGGTGCGGGCGAGGTGGAGGCCGCTGAGCGGGTCGATCGTGACAGGGGCGGGTGCAGTCTGGCGGCCGGGTGCGGGGCCGGTGATGCGCAGTCCGCCGAATTCGGCCCAGGCTTCGACTGCCGCGGGGAAGACCGCGTGCTGGTGGCCGGCGGGTGAGACGTGGGCGCGCAGGGTGTCGGCCCACTGTTCGGCGCCCCGGATGTCCCAGCGGCCGGGCTGCCAGCCTGCTTCGCGCAGTGCGGTGTCCACGGTCTCGGTGAAGCGGGTGCCGGGGGCGGCGGGTGTGTCCGGCGTGTCCTGCGGGTGGGGCGGCATGGGCGGTGGTTCAGCCCTTCTCGGTGGTCGGGTCGACTGCGCGTACGCCGAAGTGGGCGAGCATCGCCGTACAGGAGCGGCAGGGGGGTGCGTAGCTGCCGTGGAGGGGGTCGCCGTCCTCGCGGATGTGACGTGCGGTGATTTTGGCGTGTTTGAGGGTGCGGCGGGCTTCGCCGTTGGTGAGGGGTTTGCGGGAGGCCCGTTTGGAGCGGGTGCTTTCGGCGGCGGTGAGGTGGCGGGAGAGCAGGATCGCCTCGGGGCAGCGTCCGGTGAATCGTTCACGCTGGCCGCTGGTGAGTGTGGTGAGGAAGTCCTGGACCAGGGGGTGGAGCGCGGGGGGCTGGTCGGCTTTGCCCGCGGTGGAGGTGAGGGTGTCGGCTCCGCGTACGGAGAGGGCGGCGGCGACGGTGGGGAGGATGCCGTCCCTGCGGTGGCGGAGTTCGGGCGGGCGGGACGCGGTGCTGCTCCAGCGCAGGCGTGGGTCGCCGGCGGGCGGAGTCTGCGGTGCGTGTACGGCCGGTGCCGGTGCCTGAGCCGGTGCCTGAGCCGGTGCCTGTGGCGCGTGTGCTGTGCGCGGCGGTGCTGCCTTCTGCGGCGCCCCCGTTGTCCCCGCCGTGTGGGCCGTCTGAGCCGTCTGTGCTGCCCCCGCCGCTGGCTGTGCTGTGTGCGATGTGTGTGGTGTGTGTGGTGTCTGTGCGGTGTGCATGGTCGTGCTGCCCCTCCCCGCCCCGCGGCGGCTGCCGCCGGTGTCGCGCCCCCGTGTTGCGGGGTCAGCCTGCCAAATGGGGCGCCGAGTGGGGAAGCTGGGGCCTGTGATCGGGGTGGTGTGTCGGCTGCGGGTCACTCGAACGTGACCGTCCGTTACGTCGGTGTGGAGGGGCCCGAGTCTGCGGTGAACGGGGCGGGACCGGCTCTTGCACCACCGCATAGGCTGTCGTTCCAAGCCATTCGCAGCAGGGGGCAACCGCCATGACGACAGGTCGGCTCGGGCAGCAAGCCGCGCCACCGAACGCGGCCTATGCCGGGCAGCTCGTGAGCTTCCCGGACCCGGTCCGGGCCGCGCGCCACCCCCGCGGTGTGCGGGTGGACGGGAACGGATTCCCGGATTTCTCACCGTACGCGCGCGCCGCCGCGGAGATCGCGGAGCCCCCTGAGGGGTTCGGTGTCGACGAGTTGCGGTTGACGGACTATGTGTCGGCCAATGCGGCGCTGGCGGCGTCGGGGCACGAACTGTGGGACACGATCCCGGCTGTTGCCACGCCGCACGGCTGGACCTGGCACCACGTGCCGGGTACGCGCCGACTGGAACTGGTGCCGGTCGAGGTCAAGGCGTTGCTGCGGCACCATGGCGGACTCGCGACGGCGGCCGTCGACCAGGAGAAGCGGGGTACGCGTCCGTTGCAGGACACCCGGCCCGCCCATTTCGGGCTGCCCCGGGGTTCGGTGGCGGTCGGGGAGCAGCTGGTGCTGGCCGCCGAGGAGGATCTGGGGTACCGGCTGCCCGGCGCGTACCGGTCGTTCCTGAAGGCAGCGGGTGGCTGTGCGCCGGTCGGGACGGCGCTGGACGCGGAGTTGGGGCTGCTGGTGGACCAGCCGTTCTTCACGGTGCGCGACGAGGCGGCCGTCAATGACCTGGTGTACGTCAACAAGTGCCTGCGGGACCATCTGACGAAGGATTACCTGGGTGTGGGTTTTGTTCAGGGCGGGATAGTCGCGGTGAAGGTCAAGGGCGGTGCGGTGGGCACGGTCTGGTTCTGTGCGTACGACGATGCCCGTGATCAGGACGCGTGGCCGCCCGCGGAGCGGGTGGAGCGGCTGCTGCTGCCGTGCGGTGATGATTTCGACGCGTTCCTGGAGCGGCTGGCGGGGAATCCGCCGGAGCTGGAGACAGTGGCGAACCTGATGGTGGACGGCGGCTTCGCGCAGGCCGTCCCGGTCTCGGCCGAGGGGTGAAGAGCCGATGGTGACCTTTGCGCAGGCGCAGGAGCGCGCGGAAGAGTGGGTCAACGGGGACGTTCCCGCGTATCAGCACCGTGAGGTGCGGGTGCGGGAGTTCGAGCTCGGTTTCGTGGTGTGGGCGGAGGACCGCGCGGAGGGGCCTTCGGGCGGTGGCGGCCGTCAGCGGCTGGTGATCGCGCGGGACGGCGGTGAGGCGACGCTGTGGCCGGGGCTGCCGGTGGGCGAGGTGGTCCGGCGGTACGAGGAGGAGTACGGGGCGGCGGATGCCGTGGCGGCTGCGCCGGAGCCGGCGGCGCAGCGGATCGATCTGAACCAGACGTCGTTCCTGCTGACTCCGCCGGAGTGGCTGCAGGACGCGGCGGACAAGCTGGGTATCCCTGACCGACGGTCGGGGGAGGGGGCCTCTGCCGGGGCCGGGTCTCTCGCTGGGACCGGCTCTTCCGGTGGGGCCGGGTCTCTCGCCGGGGCTGGTTCTGCTGGTGGGTCCGGCGCATTGGGTGCGGCCGGTGGTTCCGATGGGTCCAGGGGTTCGGGTGATTCCGTCGGTTCCGGTGGTTCGGCCGGTTCCGGTGGTTCGGCCGGTTCGGCCGGGGATCGTGAGTCCGTGGCCCGGGGGAGTGTTCCCGCGGACGGGACGCCCTGGGCGGGGACCGACACCAATGCGGTGCCGGGTGGCCAGGACGGTTCGGTGCCGCTGCCCGAGACCGTGTTCGCGCCGCCGCTGGCCGGTTCGGACGATGAGGGGGCCCCGCCGCCGGGGGTGGCTCCCGAGGCCAAGACGGCGCTGATGTCGGGTGGCAGCGGACTGCCGCGTACGACCGTGGCGCCCGCGCTCGACGGGTTCCCCCCGCCCCAGCACGCTCCGCAGGCTCCGCAGCCCCAGCACGCTCCGCAGGCTCCGCAGCCCCAGCAGGCTCCGCCTCCGCAGCAGACTCCGCCGCCTTCGGCCCCCGCCCAGCCGCCGCCGGTCGGCGGGCCGCCGCAGCCGCCCGCAGGGGGCCAGCAGCCGCCGCAGTCGTTGCCGCAGCCGCCGGCCGGTCAGCGGATGCCTCCGCCGCTTCCGCCGCAGGGCGCCGGTGCGCCGCTGCCCCCTGCCGCCGGTCAGACCCCGGGCCAGGGCGTCGGCCCTGCGGCCGGACCCGGTCCTGGTCCCGGTGACATCTCGGATGCCGCGACCAGTAAGGCCATGGCGCCCCCGCGCGCGGCGCGTGGTGGAGCGACACCGCCTCCGCCGCCGCCCCCGCCCGGTGCCCCCGGGACCCCGGGTGCGCGGCCGGGTGGGGCTCCGCCGTTGCCGCCGGGTGTGCCGCCCGAGGGTTACGTACGGACACAGCTGGCCCCGCACCTCGGCCCCGGCGCCCCGGGCGCACCCCAGGTCCCCGGGCAGCAGCACCCCGGTCAGCCGGGCATGCCGCAGCCGCCGGGACCGCCGATGCCGCCGCCGAACGGCGGGAGCACCGGCGGTGGTCCGGGTGCCGATGTGCACCATGCGGCGACGATGCTGGCCGGCCCGAGTCTGGGTGGTCAGGGCAGTCTCGGCGGTGCCAGGCCGTCCGGCCCGCCCGGTGCGCCGCAGCCGCCGGGTCCGCCCGGTGTCCCCGGTGCCGGGGCGCCGCAGCCGCCCGGTCAGCCGGGTCCGCCCGCGCCTCCGCCGCCCGGGGGCAGTATGGGCGGTGACGTGCACCATGCGGCCACCATGCTGGCAGGACCCGGGATGGGGACGCCGCCGCCCGGCCGGACCCCGCCGCCCGGTCCCGTACCACCGCCGCAGGGTGCCGCGTACGGGTATCCGCAGCAGCCCCCCGGCGGGCTGCCGACGGTGGGCCCCGGCTATCAGGCCGTACTGCGCTACCGCGCGCAGGACGGGTCCGAGCAGCAGCTCATCCGCCGTTCGGCGCCCGGCACCCCGCACCCGGAGTGGCAGATGCTGCACGAGCTGCGGGCCATGAACGTGCCGCCGCAGCAGGTCATCGAGCTGCACACCGAGCTGGAGTCGTGCGAGCTGCCGGGTGGGTACTGTGCGCGGATGATCCGGGAGACCTGGCCGCAGGTACGGATCACCAGCGTCGCCCCGTACGGCAGTGATCACGCAAGCCGTCAGCAGGGGATGCAGCATCTGCTGACGCACCAGGGCGAGCTGCACCAGGTCGCGGACGGTCCGGCGCGGCCCGCTCCGGTGCGGGCCCCGCTGCCCGCGGTGCAGCCGGCGCCGCCGCTGCCGCCGCAGGGTGTGGCGCACGAGCTGGCGCAGGCGTTCGGGCCGCAGGGTGTCTTCCGGTTCGACCAGCGGGCGGTGTCCCGGCAGGGTGTGCCGGACATCGTGGCGCAGACGCTGGTGTGGGCGGGGCTGCCGGTCGATTTCGGACCGTTCTTCTGGGCGCAGGCGGTGCCGGGTCAGCCGGTGCCGACGCTGGCCGAGCTGGCGGCGCAGCGGCAGGTGCAGCCCGCGTCCGACGCGGGGTCGTATCTGGTGATGGGCTCCGACTTCGGCCGGGCGCTCTGTGTGCAGTACGGCACCGCGAACATCGTGGCGGTGCCGGTGGAGGCGGGGCCCGGTGGCCGGCCGGTGGCGCCGCAGTTCGTGAACTCCGGGCTGCCCGAGTTCGTCCGGTCGCTGGCGTTGCTGGGCCGGATGTGGCGGCTGCGCTTCGGACTCACGCCGGAGCAGGCGGGCCGGTGGACGGTCGACTTCCAGGCGCAGCTGATGATGCTGGACGCGGCGGCGCTCGGTTCGCCGGAGAGCTGGTGGTCGGTGCTGCTTGAGCAGATGTGGGACGGGCTGCTCTGAGGTAGTCACGGCACGACCCCTGTGCGCCGTACGAGGCGCCGGGCGGCCGCCCGCCCCCCCCCCCCGCGGCGAGTCGCGCGCCGCCCACCCCCCCGCGCGGGGCGGGGCCGCGCGCCCCCCCCCC
>NZ_JBHYWP010000105.1:0-8070 GCF_042751845.1 Streptomyces sp. NPDC059398
GGCCGGAAACCGTACCGGGGATCCGGGCGACGCCCTAACACCCCAACACGCCGGGCCCCGCCCCCCAAGGTGCGGGCCCCAGCTTGTGTGGTGCGTCAGGCGGGAACGATGTTCTCGGCCTGCGGGCCCTTCTGGCCCTGCGTGACGTCGAAGGTCACCTTCTGGCCTTCCTGGAGCTCGCGGAAGCCCGAGGCGTTGATGTTGGAGTAGTGGGCGAAGACGTCGGCGCCGCCACCCTCCTGCTCGATGAAGCCGAAGCCCTTTTCCGCGTTGAACCACTTAACGGTGCCAGCAGCCATGTGAATCTCTCCTTAGTGGCAAAAATGCCCGGAGGCCCGCACTGTGCGAACCCCACGTCGCTGCGATGATTACCACGTCCGGAATACTCCGAAAATACAAAAGTGCGCCCACCGGCACCGAAAGCCAGTGAGAGCACTTGAAGTCTTTGGGAACCACAACTGCAACTGGTAACGACACTAGCACGCTGAGCACCACGACGCGGGGAAGATTTTCTCCGCGCGTGTCCGGATCGTGGGAAATCAACACATGGTGCCGTTATTCCGGCCGACGGGAATTAAATGACGGTTGCTTCACCCGCCGGCGCCCCGGCTGCCGACGCCCTCACGGGTTCCAGCGCCTCGACCGCTCTGACCAGCGGGGCCAGCTCCGGGTCGGCCGCCGCCCGGTCGAGAGCGGCGCGCAGAGCCGCGTCGTTGGTGGGGCGGGCCCGTGCGAGGAGCAGTGCCCCGTCGGCGGTCACATCGGTGTAGATGCCGCGCCGGTCGGTGGGGCAGAGATATCTGGCGAGCAGCCCCCGGTCCTCCAGGCGGGTGACGAGCCGGGTCGTGGCGGAGTGGCTGAGGACCACCGCGTCGGCGACCTGCTTCATCTGCAGATGGCCGCCCTCCCCGTCGTGCTGGCGGCTCAGAACGTCGAGCAGCGAGTATTCACGCACGCTCAGCCCGTGGCCCGTCTGGAGCGCGCGCTCGATATGCGCCTCGATCCTTCCGTGCAGAAGGGAGAGGGCGCACCAGCTCTGGCTCAGGGCGGTCATCGCCGGGTCGGTCGCGGTCATCGGGGCCTCCTCGGGCGGGAGCATCCTGGGCGGGTGTCGGCCCGGGGTGTCGGCGCTCTCCGCGCTCACCAGCTTAACGCGCCAGCGATTAAGCAGCGCCTGCAAGTACCTGCCGGGTGCCGGTCCGCGAGGCACCTGGGTGGCGCGGCTTTGGGGGCATGGCTCCGGGACACGTCTCCGGGCGCGCCATCGGCAGGATCAGGCGTCGAGAACGTCCGCCAGCGCCGGACCGGCCGGTTCTTCGAGCTGGGCGTAGGTGCAGCTCCACGGGGACCGGTCCGGGCGCCACCGGCGCCACTGGGTGGTGTGCCGGAACCGCACACCGTTCTCCATGTGGTCGTACGCCACCTCCAGCACCCGCTCGGGCCGCAGCGGGATCCACGACAGATCCTTCTTGCCGCTCCACCGGCTGGGGGCTCCCGGCAGCCGCGCCGTCTCGTGCGCCGTCTCCTGCGTCCATGCCGCCCAGGGGTGCCCGTCGGCCGACTCCATGCGCAGGGGCTCCAGCTCAGTGACGAGTTCCGCGCGCCGCTTCATGGAGAACGCCGCACAGACACCGACGTGCTGGAGTACGCCCTCGCTGTCGTACAGGCCCAGCAGCAGCGACCCGACGACCGGGCCGGACCGGTGCAGCCGGTAGCCCGCCACCACCGTGTCGGCCGTGCGTTCGTGCTTGATCTTGTACATCGCGCGCTCGTTGGGCAGATACGGCAGGCCGAGAGGCTTCGCCACCACGCCGTCGAGCCCCGCCCCCTCGAAGGAGCGGAACCAGTCACCGGCCACCGAGGCGTCGGTCGTGGCGGGCGCGACATGCACCGGCGGCCCCGCCGCGGCCAGCGCCGAGACCAGCCGCTCGCGCCGGACGCCCTGGCCCGTCGCCATCAGCGACTCGTCGCCCACGGCCAGCAGGTCGAACGCGATGAACGACGCGGGGGTCCGCTCCGCGAGCAGCCGCACCCGGGAGGCCGCGGGATGGATCCGCTCGGTGAGCGCGTCGAAGTCGAGCCTGCCGTCCCGGGTGATGACGATCTCGCCGTCCAGGACGCACCGCTGGGGCAGATTGTCCCGCAGCGCGTCAACGAGCTCCGGGAAGTACCGGGTGAGCGGTTTGCCCGTACGGCTGGTCAGCTCGGCCTCCGGGCCGTCCCGGAAGACGATCGCCCGGAAACCGTCCCACTTCCCCTCGTACTGCATACCGGGCGGGATCTTCTTCACGGACTTGGCCAGCATGGGCCTGACGGGCGGCAGAACAGGCAGATCCATACTCGGATTCTGCGGCCGCAGACCGCTCCCCGCCCGATATGCGAAGTACGCGGCCTGCGCCTAGCGTGACGCGCATGGGTGCAGCAGTGGAGCTGAGAGCGGGGGAGCGGACCGTACGGCTCTCCAGTCCCGACAAGGTCTACTTTCCGGAGCGGGGCTTCACGAAGCTCGATCTCGCCCAGTACTACATCGAGGTCGGCGCGGGCATCACCCGCGCGCTGCGGGACCGCCCCACCACACTCCAGCGGTACCCGGACGGGCTGGACGGCGAGTCCTTCTACCAGAAGCGTGCCCCGAAGAACCTCCCGGACTGGATCCCCACCGGCACCATCACGTTCCCCAGCGGCCGGACCGCGGACGAGATGTGCCCCACTGAGCCGGCCGCGGTGCTCTGGGCCGCGCAGTTCGCGACCTTCACCTTCCACCCGTGGCCGGTGCGCCGCCAGGATCCGGACCACCCGGACGAACTCCGGATCGACCTCGACCCGCAGCCCGGCACCGACTTCACCGACGCCGTGCGCGCGGCCCATGAACTGCGCGCCGTGCTCGATGACTTCGGCGGACTGCGCGGGTGGCCCAAGACGTCCGGCGGCCGGGGACTCCACCTCTTCGTACCCATCGAGCCCCGCTGGACCTTCACCGAGGTGCGCCGGGCCGTCATCGCGTGCGCCCGCGAGCTGGAGCGCCGGATGCCGGACCGGGTGACCACCGCCTGGTGGAAGGAGGAGCGGGGCGAACGCATCTTCGTCGACTTCAACCAGACGGCCCGCGACCGCACCATCGCCTCCGCCTACTCGGTCCGCCCGCACCCGCGCGCCCAGGTCTCGGCGCCGCTGCGCTGGGACGAGGTCGACAGCGCGCGCCCCGCCGACTTCGACATCGCCTCCATGCGGGACCGCTACTCCCGCACCGGCGATGTGCACGCGGACATGGACGACCACCGCTTCCGTCTCGACGCGCTGCTGGAACTGGCCGACAAGGACGAGCGGGACCGCGGCCTGGGCGACCTGCCGTATCCGCCCGAGTACCCGAAGATGCCGGGCGAGCCCACCCGCGTGCAGCCGAGCCGTGCCAGGCACCGGCACGGCTCGGAGCGCGACGCATAGCCCGGAAGCGGCGTCCGGACCCGGGGTGGGTCAGCCGTGGGCGGTCATCGACGCGGTGTGCTCGCGCACCTGCTCCGGAGTGAGATACGCGTCCGTGTACTCGAAGTCCCGCAGCGTGGCGGGCTTCTGCGACTGGAAACCGGTGCGTACGAAATCGTCCCCGGCGATGGCGTTGATCATCCAGTTGGTCATCACCCGGGTCTTGGCGACATTGGTGCGCAGCGCCGACCAGTGGTAACCCCGGGCCACGGCCTGCGCCGAGACACCGCGCAGCTCGATTCCCAGCGGCTTCGACACCGCGTCCCTGCCGCCCAGGTCGACCACGAGCCCCAGGTCCTTGTGGACGTAGGGCTGGAGTGGCCGGCGGCGCAGCGAGGCCACGATGTTGTCAGCGAGTTTCCGGCCCTGGCGCATCGAGTGCTGTGCGGTGGGCGGGCAGACCGCGTCGCCCCCCTTGACGAGATCCGGTACGGCGGCCGCGTCGCCGAGGGCGTAGACACCGTCGAGCCCGGGGACGTTCATCTCGGGTGTCACCGCGAGACGTCCGCGTACGGTCTCGGCGCCCACCGTGCCGACCAGCGGACTCGCCGCGACACCCGCGGTCCAGATCAGGGTGCGGCACGGCAGGACCCGGCCGTCGGTGAACGTCACCTTGTCCGGGCCGGCCTCGGCGATCGACACCCCGAGCGAGACCTCGATACCGCGCCCGCGCAGGATCTCCAGAGCGCTCTGCCCGAGTTTGTCGCCCAGCTCCGGCATCAGCTTCGGCGCGATGTCGATCAGATGCCATTTGACCAGCTTCGGATCGATGTGCGGATAGTGCTTCACGGCGTTCGTCGTGAGGCGCTGCAGACAGGCCGCCGTCTCGGTGCCCGCGTAGCCGCCGCCGACCACCACGAACTGGAGCCGCGACTCCCGCTCCGCCTCGTCCTGGCTGGCGTCCGCCAGGTCCAGCTGGGCGATCACATGGTCGCGGATGTACGCGGCCTCGGCCAGGGTCTTCATGCCCCGCGCGTTGTCGAGGAGACCTGGGATGTCGAACGTACGGGTGATGCTGCCCGGCGAGAGCACGATCTGGTCGTAGCGCTCATTGACGATCTCACCGGTGATCTTGCGGATGACGCACACCTTCGCCTTGGTGTCGACCCCGATGGCCCCGCCGGGAATGATCCGGGTGCGGTGCTTCTGGCTCCGGCGCAGCGACACGGCCACCGACTGCGGGGTGAGGACGCCGGAGGCGACCTGGGGCAGCAACGGAAGATAGAGCTGGTAGGAGAAGGGCGCCACCAGCGCGATCTCCGCCTCTCCCGGAATGAGCCGCCGCTCCAGACGGCGTACGCACTCCACTCCGGCGAATCCGGCGCCCACTACGAGAATCCTGGGTCGTCCCACGGTGTTCGTCCCTTCTCAGGTCTGCACGGTCGTACCCTCCCCGCCTGCCCCGTGGGACGGGTGACGGCACGTGTGAATCGCGCCCTGACCGCTGCCTGGCACACCCATCTTCGCGGGCCCGGGGAGAGTCCGCCTGCTGAACACCACGAAGGGGCACCCATGACCGGACGGATCGCGCCCGGAAGAGCGCCGTCGGCCCGGTCCCACGCCCTCGGAAGCCGCCACCGCCGCCGGGTATCGTGCGGATCCATGACGACCGACACCGACACCGACACCGACACCGACGCCGTGCGGGACCGCTCATCGGGCCGTGCCGGGGCGGAGCGCCGCACGACCGGTACGGCCGTGGCCCGTACGGTCACCGACGTATTCCAGCCGCGCAACGTTCTGCTGGTGGGCATGCCCGGTATCGGCGTCGCGGCGGCGGGGGACTGGACCGGCGTCCCCTGGGGGCTGCTCGGCGCGGTGTGCGCGGGGCTGGTACCCGCCGCGTACATCGAGTGGGAGCGCCGGCGCGGTACCTGGGGCGACCGGCATGTGGTCGACCGCAGGCAGCGCGCCCCGATCTTCCTCGTCATCCTCGGATCGGTCGGGACCGGCGCTGCCCTGATGACCGCCGGCGGCGCGCCCCGGGGCATCCTGCTGGCCATGCTCGCCCTCTGGGCGATGACCGTCGTTCTGCTCGCGGTCAACACGGTCTGGAAGATCAGTGTGGACGCGGCGGTGGCTTCCGCGGTCGTCGCGATGCTGGCCGCCGTCCACACGCCGTGGTGGATCACCGGATACGTCCTGGTGGCCGCGGTCTGCTGGTCCCGGGTCGCGCTCGCCTACCACTCCGTCGCGCAGACCCTCGCGGGTGCCTCGCTGGGCGCGGCCACGGCAGCCGTTCTCGTCCTGGCGTAACCGGTTCGCACCGGCTTCCGGGGCCTCGTACGGATTCGGCGTGCCAGGGGCGGGCAGGCCGAACTCCCCGTCCCAGCAACCGTTTTGGAGATATGGGGGGAGGCTCCGTACGATCCGGTGATGATCATGAGAAAACGGCTGGCGGCCGGGGTGTGCACGCTCCTGGCTGCCCTGGTCGTCGGAACCTTCCCCACCGGCGCCGCCGCCGATGAACCGTCCGGCACACCTTCGCCCAAGGTCGAGCTGGTGCTCGACGTCAGCGGCTCGATGCGGACGCGCGACATCGACGGCGGCTCGCGGATGACGGCGGCGAAGCAGGCGTTCAACGAAGTGCTCGACGCGGTGCCCGAGCAGGTGCAGCTCGGCATACGCACGCTGGGTGCCAACTACCCCGGCAACGACCGCAGGACCGGGTGCAAGGACACCCGTCAGCTCTACCCGGTCGGACAGCTCGACCGGACCGAGGCCAAGACCGCGGTCGCGACCCTCGCGCCGACCGGCTGGACACCCATCGGCCCCGCCCTGCAGGCGGCGGCCCGGGACCTCAAGGGCGGTGAAGCGACCCGCCGTATCGTCCTCATCAGCGACGGCGAGGACACCTGTGCACCGCTCGACCCGTGCGTCGTGGCACGCGACATCGCGGCCCAGGGCATCCACCTCGTCATCGACACACTGGGCCTGGTGCCCGACGCCAAGACCCGCAAGCAGCTGACCTGCATCGCCGAGGCCACCGGCGGTACGTACACCTCCGTGCGCCACACCAATGAACTCTCCGGGCGCGTCACGCAGTTGGTGGACCGCGCCGCTGACCCGGTCGCCACCCCCGTGGCCACCGAGGGCGCGGACACCTGCACGGACGCCCCGCAGCTCAAGGCCGGGCTCTACAGCGACCGGGAGAGGTTCGCCGAGCACCGCTGGTACCGGGTGGACGTCCGCCCGGGGCAGGAACTGCGCGCATCCGTCAGCGTCGCCGCCGACCGCGCCGTCAACAACGACTACGGCGTACTGCTCAGGGCGCTGACCGTCAACGGCCGGGAGATCGTACGGGGCCAGGAGTCCGGCACCGGGCGCACCGACGCCATCTCCACGGGGCTGCGCTACCCGAAGCCGGCCGTCGATTCCGACGACGCCCACAACGCCGACAACACAGCGGAGACCGTCTGCCTCAAGGTCGGCAACTCCTTCTCGGCGCCGTCATCGGTCAAGACCACGCCCGGCCTGCCCGTCGAACTGAACATCGCCGTCGTGGACGCACCTGACGACGCGTCCGACGTGGCCGCCTTCGGGCTGGGCCGCGGCTGGTGGCTGCTCGGCGTCCTCGTACTCACCGGCCTGGTGTCGGGTGTGCTCTGGGGCTGGATCTCACGTCTGCGCTTCGCCGGGAGGACCGACTGATGCGGATCCGACGCATACTTCCGCTCACCGTACTCGCGGGTCTGGCGCTCATCGGCGGGGCCGGCGCCGCCGCGGCCGACACGGAGACCCCCTCGCCGTCCTCGTCCTCCTCGGGTGACGGCAACTCCGCGCCGTCCCAGGCGGGTACGGCATTCCGTACGGCGACCGCCATCCAGCAGGGCCGGCACGCCACCGCGAACGCCTCGACGGGCGACTATCTGTACTGGGTCTTTCCCGCCGACGCGGGCCAGTCGGCCACGGTCGACGCCACGGTGAAGCTGCCGGAGGCCGCGGCCCGCCACGGCGCGTCGACCTGGCAGCTCGACGTCTACGACGGGCTGCGCAGGCGGCAGTCGTGCCGGTACGGGAGCCAGACCCGGGTGGCCGCGGCGGACGCGGCCACCGTGACCATGACCTGCCATCTGCGGACGGTCCGGTCCTGGGCGGAACCCTGGGCCAACGACCCGCTGCCGGGGAGCTACTACATCCGGCTGACCGTCACCAGCCTCCCGCAGGAGGACCTCGGACTGCCGGTGCGAGCCGATGTCGTGGCCACCTCGTCCGACAGCGGCGGGGCACACGCCGTGGACGGTTCGCTGTCGTCCCCGCTGACGGCGGTCACGGCCCCGGACGTGTCCTCGTCCACATCGTCGGCCGCGTCGTCCACGGCGGACCCGTCGGCCGGCTCCGACCGGTCCGAGGCGGACGGTTCCTCGGACGCGGCGCCCGCCGGCATCGCCGCCGAGCCGGAGGACGGCTGGTCGTCCGGCTGGTGGTCGGACCGCTGGCTCTGGACCGTGGGCGGCGGCATCCTGGGCGCCCTCGCGGGTGTCGCCGGATACCGGATGGCGCGTGGGCCCGGCCGCTCCTTCTACCGGCGCCCGCCGGCCGTCTGAGACAGCGGCCTCCCGTGCGGGCCGGGCCCCCCCGGCCCCG